>DOKV01000209.1 GCA_003510765.1 Clostridiaceae bacterium
CAAGAGGGGCCACCTTAATCAATGCCAAGGGCTCCGGGATCAAAGAATCCAGCCTCCCCTTCGCCTTGGAAATTGAACCTCAAAAGGAGATTGTTCTCATTCTTTCTAGAAAAGAGCAGGTGGAAGCCATCACCAGCGCCCTTCATGCCGTCATGGATTTTGAGAAACCAGGTCATGGCATCTTATTTAGCTGTGATGTATCCAAAACCCTGGGGCTCTATGAAGGGCGCTGAAATGGACGCCTAGAGGAAAAAACCTGCACCGTTATAGTAACCTAGTCTATGCACACCAAGTATCATTGAGGAGGAAGTTCATGGAAGATTTTAAAAAGCGCATCGTCTATCAAATATGGCCACGCTCTTTTAAAGACAGCAACGGAGATGGCATCGGAGATTTGGGGGGTATTTTATCAAAGCTAGATTACATCAAAAGCCTTGGCGTAGACACCCTTTGGCTGTCTCCCATCTATAAATCTGGCAACAAAGACTATGGCTATGACATTGACAACTACTATGAAATCCATGAAGAATTTGGCACCATGGAAGACTTTGATACCCTTTTACAGGAAGCTAAAAACCAAGGACTGGACCTGGTCATGGATCTCGTGGCCAATCATACCTCTGACCAGCACCCGTGGTTTCAAGAAGCACTAAAAAGCAAAGATTCTCCTTATCGAGACTACTATATTTTTAAAGAAGGACGTGTGGGGAAAAAAGGCGAACTACTCCCTCCGAACAATTGGCTCAGCGCCTTTGGTGGCAGTGCTTGGCAAAGAGATCCAGAGAGTACAGAGTTTTATCTCACCCTCTTTACCCCACACCAGTGTGACTTAAACTGGGCCAATGAAAAGGTTCGAGAAGGCATCTATGAGATGATGCATTTTTGGCTGAAAAAAGGTGTTTTAGGATTTCGCATGGATGTCATCAACACCATCGCCAAAAGAGACGGCCTCCCCAATGCTGGCAAAGGCAAGAAACTGGATTTCCCCTTTGAGCATATTGTCTCTTTACCAAAATCCCATGACTATCTACAAGAGATGCATGAAAAAGTGCTGTCCCACTACGATCCCATCTTCACCGTGGGCGAAGGCATGGTCACCTCTTTAGAAGATTTAAACCGCTACACCAAAAAAGAAGAAGCAAAGCTCCAAATGATGTTTCATTTTGACCTCCATCTTCTTGGCTGTGGCCCTTTGGGAAAATTTGATTTTAGAAAAGGATATCGTTGGACCCCAAAGGAGATGAAAGACACCATCCTCACCTGGCAAAAAGGGGTGCAAGAAGGGGGTGGATGGCTGGGCAACTTCATGTCCAATCACGACCAACCACGCCAAGTCTCTCGTTTTTTTGATGATGGTCCTTTCAGGCGAAAATCCGCCAAAGCACTGGCTCTTTTAAATCTGTCTCTTCGAGGCACTCCCTTCCTCTATCAAGGTGAAGAAATTGGCATGACCAACTGCCACCTGGAAGAAGAAGAGTGGCGAGATTTTGAAGCCATCAACGACTATCAGGTGCTCCAAGACATGATGCACCTGCCAAAATTCCTGGCCAAGAAAGTCATCCAGAAGATGACCCGAGACCATGCAAGAACCCCCATGCAATGGAGCGATGGTCCCCATGCAGGGTTTTCCGAGCACACCCCTTGGATGAAGGTCAATGAGAACTATACCTACATCAACGTGGCCAAGGAAGAGCTTCGAGAACACTCTATTTTGGCTTTCTACAAAGAAGCCATCGCCACGCGTAAAGGATCCACAGCACTCCAAGATGGCAGCTTTATCCCCATAGATGAAGAGAACAAAAACGTCTTAAGCTTTCTTCGGCAAGACCAAAAAGAAACCTATCTCCTGGTGATTAATCTCAGCGGTAAAGAAGCCCATGGGAATCTTTTGGACGTCTCTGCCTACGGCTTTAAACCCGTCCTTGGCACCTATGGAGAGAAACCCTTCACCGTGGCCATGACCCTATGTCCATACGAAGCTAGGCTCTACAAAGCCACCCCCTAAAAAGACCTTTCTTATTATTGCAGCGGATCAAAAAAACCTCTCGTGTAGCGATTTCCCCACAAGGACTGTGCACACACGAGAGGTTTTTCTATGCTTTTAAAAAGGATCCTATCCCCTATGTTCTCCTTCTTCCTCTCGCTTTAGAAGCTTGAGCAAAATGTCTTCATAGGTCTTTTCATCGATGATGTACTTCTTTTGATACAGCACAAAACTCACCACAATGAGGACTAGTGGAAGAAGCATCATGGCGGATTTCAAGATCAGCAGCCCTTCTTCTGTCACAAGCTCCCCTGGCCCCAAAGAGTTGATTCCAGAGAGAACCAACGTATAGCCCACAATGCCTGTGGCGATGGCTGCGCCCATTTTATTGATGAAGGGCTGAATGGCAAAGGAGACGGATTCATTTCTCTTGCCAAGTTTATAATGTCCATACTCAATGGTATCGGCCAAAAACACCAACATCAACAGCTGAATGAAGGCTTGTCCCACAAAGAGGAGCACTCCTGCAACGCCAATGAAGGCCATATTGGGTGGAGAGAAGAAAAAGAGCACATAGCCCACTACGATCACTACAATGGCTCCTCCATACAGCGTTTTCCGTGGATACTTTTTGGAAAACTTTGGAAAGAGAAGTAGGGCAGTGATCTGAGAAACCCCTAAAACCAAAGCAAAAATACTGTACATCTCTTCGTTCAAGTACACATACTTAAAGTAATACACTCCAAAGCTTGTGGTGGTCATATACCCAATCATGAAGAGGGCCATGGCGATGGCCGTGACTAGGAGCTGATCATTTTTAAAGAGCGCTCTTAACAGATCTTTCAAAGAAGTCTTTTCAAAATGATCGCCCCCGATAACCTTAGGTTCTTTCACAAAAACTACTGTGGCCATCTGGAAAAGGAGCATAATGCTCACAAGAATCAAGGCATAGATAAAAAACCCACCTCGACGACTGCCCACAAGTTCCCCCAAAAGATTTGTCAAAGGAATCACCGTGGCCACCACGAAGAAAAGCCCTAGATTGGCAAAAATCCTTGCCAAAGCGCCTACTTCTTCCCGCTTTTTTTGATCATAGGTGAGGCTTGGCATCATGGACCAATAGGCAATGTCATTCATGGTCCATGAAATGCCCCAAAGAAGGTAAAACACCGTGAAATACCACACAAAGGCAGTGCCCTGGAGACTGGTATCAAAGAACAAAATCAAGGTAAAGAGTCCACTGAGAAGGACCCCCACAAAAATCCAAGGCTTATATTTCCCATACTTGGACCTGGTATTGTCTACGATGGCCCCCATGATGGGATCATTGAAAGCATCAAATACACGAATAAAGATCATGATGGTGGTGATGGTTAGGAGCACCTGATCTGTGACACCAATGACCTCTGTAATGAACACAATGAGATACATACTCACCAAGGAGTACACCATATCTCTTCCTAAGGTACCTGTGGCAAATGCTACTTTGTTTCGTCTAAACCCTGGTCCGCTTTCCATCTTCTTCCTCCTTCACCTGGATCACCATGAGCTGGGAGCCAAAATCTCCAAGCATTCTGGTGTCCTTATGATACCCCGTACCCATGAACTGTTGGTGCACCCGAAGACCTGCCATGAAGAGATCTCCTTTGGCTTCATACCGCTCCACATTATGCGGCAATCGATAAAATTTCCTAGCATTTCTTAGGATGAGCCCTCCCGGTTTTAGTTTCACTGGGGTGATGTGCTTTAAAAGGCCCCCAAAGGATTCAATATCCATGGTGGCCTTTAAGGTTTCCACCACATACTGCTTTTCTTTATGGAGTCCTTTAAAAGCTAACACATCAAAGGTGGGGCTGGGTTCTTGCAGTAGTTGGAAGTTCCCAAGAACCCCCTGGTGTCCTTCTTCATCAAGAATTTGAAAATTCACTCGTTGGCCTTTCACTGGGTCAAAGCGATAAAACCGCCCAAATTGAAGCCACCTTCGGTGGTCTTTATACCAAGTGATTTGTCTTTTCACTTCTTCGCGCTCTTTCTGGTTCAAGTGAGAGAGTTCTAGTTCATAGCCTAAAAGACCAAAGGCAGCCACATGGAATCTGGTTTCCAAAGGTGTCCTTCGTAGAGTCTGCTGATGAGGGCTCTCTGATACATGCGCCCCCATGGTGGAGGGGGGATAAAAATAGCTTAGGCCCCCTTGAATCTTCAGGCGAGCGATGGGGTCTGTATTGTCTGAAGTCCAGATCTGAGGCATATAGGAGAGCATTCCTAAATCAAAGCGGTTGCCGCCACTGGAACAAGATTCAAAAAGAATCTTTGGAAAACGCTCTGTGAGCACCTTCATCACTCGGTAAAGACCCAAAATGTAGCCATGGAGCGTCATGCCCTGATGAGCTACCACCGAAGAGTACACATCACTGATATGCCGATTCATGTCCCACTTCACATAGCTGATGGGTGCATCTTTGAGGATGGCTGTGATGTGGTTTATGATGTAGTCTTGCACCTCCAAGCGATTCAGGTCTAAGACCAGCTGATTCCGTCCCACAGAAGGAATTCTTCCTGGTACCTTCATGGCATATTCAGGATGGGCCCGATAAAGTCCACTGTCTTCATTGACCATCTCTGGCTCAAACCATAGCCCAAAGTCTAATCCCATGGCACGGATCTTCTCCCCCAGACCTTTCAAGCCACTGGGGAGTTTCTTTTTGTTCACCTCATAATCTCCAAGGCCTGCCCGATCATGGTTTCTATCTCCAAACCATCCATCATCTAGCACAAAGAGCTCCATGCCCATGGATTTTGCCTCCTTGGCCATGGCAAGAATCTTTCGCTCCGTAAAATCAAAAAAAGTAGCTTCCCAATTGTTCATAAGCACAGGACGAGGCCTTTGTTGCCAGTATTTTGGCACCACATGATGATTCACAAAGTGGTGAAAGTTTTGGCTGGCGCCATTCATGCCCTGTTCACTGGTGGTCAGCGCCGCCTCGGGGGTTTCAAAGGTCTCTCCTGGTGCTAAGGGCCATAGAAACTGTGCACTGCCAATGCCTGTGAGCACTCTTAAGAGGCCATGACCAGACACTTCCAAGGTGGTTTCATGATTCCCAGAATAGAGAAGATTCACGCCATATACCCTGCCCGCATCTTCCGTGGCTCTTTTGTCCATGAACAGCACCCCAGGATTGCTTCGATTACTGCTAGAGCCCGTCCTAGAGGTATGCTTAAATATACCTTCTTGGAGTCTTCTTCGCACCGCCTTCCCTTCCTTGATCCAGCCCCCATGAAGGGTCAACACATCCACTTCCTCTTTCAAAAGATCTAGCTGAAGGCTCATGATTTTGGAGATCTTTAAGGTCTCCTGGGTGCCATTATATAAAGCCATGCGACGGGTAATGACATTGCTCTCATAAAAAGTGGTGTAATAAAGGATCAGTTCCACGGGAAAGAGTACATCCCTTAAGGTGAGTTTTAAGGTCTTAGCCTCTTCTCCCTTGGCCGTGGGCAGTCCTTCCATGGGCACCGTCCCTTCTATAATTTCATGGGTGGCATAGACAAAATCAAAGACATAGGAACCATCTGGCATCTCCACTTCCAGGGGAAGTGCCCGATAATCCCCCTTTCCACTGGGGCTAATCTCCAAGGGCAAAAGATCTAGAAACATCCCTTGTTCCTTATACTGCACACTGCTTCCGGCACCTGCATTTTGCTTCATATGGAGTCCTGTGAAGTCTTGCATGACCAAAGGCTCTCCATAATGGAGATTTTCTAAATGTCCTGAAGGCAATACACGAAAAATATAGGCGGAATCTTTGGTGCTCAGATGGAACACTTTGTTTTTTACGTCAATCATCTTTTGTCCGTTACTGAAAACTT
>DOKV01000039.1 GCA_003510765.1 Clostridiaceae bacterium
ATAAGTTTTCAGTAACGGTATGAGGAAATTCTTTTTAGAACGAGAAACAATCGATATGTACTGCTCCAAAGGGGAGGACATGAAAGTCCGTTTCAAGAAGAAAAGATCACTCAAATCCTAAAGGTCAATGCTGAAGCTTGGCTGGCTTCCCTGTAAGGGGGGGCTGAGAACCTATTACATAGGTTCTTGGCAGGGGTTTCGTAAACGTTTAGATAGAAATTGTTATGTAGGTGGATCCCATTAAAATTCTTTATAGAAAGTGGAAAAGAAAGATAAATTGTGTATAATGGGGTATAGAATTTTAAAATCCTAGGAGGAAATGAAATGATTAACGCAGTAACAAGCGCTACTTTTGAACAAGATGTATTACAAAAAGAAGGATTGGTTTTGGTAGATTTTTGGGCCCCTTGGTGTGGCCCTTGTAAGATGCTGGCACCTCTTTTTGAAGAACTGAACAACGAAATCGAAGATGTAACGTTCATCAAGCTGAATGTGGATGAAAACCCACAGATGGCAGCAAGATATCGTGTGGCCAGTATCCCTACCCTATTAGCCTTCAAAAATGGCCAAGTGGTAGACCAAGTGGTAGGCTTTAGACCCAAGGAAGAACTTCAAGCCTTCATTGAAAGAAATAAATAGTCTTAAAGGAGCTTTAAAAGTCTTTGACTTTTAAGGCTTTTTTTTGATTGTGGAGTACAATAAGTCTTGGTGGTATAAAAGGCCTTGAACAAAGGTTTATATAAAGAAGTCCATTTCATGAAGTTTCTTATAAAATACGAAAATTGTGCACAATAAGAGGCCGTTCTATTGTATAATTTACATATATTGGCAAAAATACTTAGGTGCTTGGAGGAGGTGTCCCTTGGAAACGATCAATATCATTATGAATACCGTGAAGAATATGACCATTTCATCGGTGGTGGATATTCTCATTGTGGCGTATCTAATATATCGCGCCTATAAACTAATCCTAGAGACACGCGCAGAGCTACTTCTTCGAGGGATTGTCCTCATACTTCTGCTCATCCCCATCAGTTACATTTTTAATCTCACCATGGTGTATACGATCATCTCAAGAACCATCACCATTGGTTTGTTGACCTTGGTCATCATTTTCCAACCAGAAATTAGGCGTATTCTTGAACATCTGGGTCGCTCTGCCTTTAGTGAGCGGAGAGTTCTTAGAGATTCAGATGTGCTTTTGAAAGTCGTTCATGAGATTGTGGAGGCCATGGATCATATGAGTCAAAGCAAAACCGGAGCCCTCATTGTCATGGAGCAAGACACAGGCCTTGAAGACATCAATGAAACGGGTACAAAGATTGATGCTGTGGTGAGTACGGCACTCCTAGAGAACATCTTTGTGGCCAACACGCCCCTTCATGATGGGGCTACGGTGATTCGAGGAGACCGTATTGCCGCTTCTGGATGCGTATTGCCCTTAACCACCAACAAAGACATCAGCAAGAGTCTAGGCACAAGGCACCGTGCAGCCCTGGGGTTATCAGAAGTATCTGATGCCGTGGTGCTCATCGTTTCTGAAGAAACGGGTACCGTCTCCTTGGTACTAAATGGAAAGCTTGTACGGAACTATGACAAGGAAAGGCTCGAAAAGATTCTTGTGAAAATTCTCAGCAGTAAAATTAAAAAGAAAATCACATGGAAGGAGCGTGTAGATCAATGGCTAGTCAAAAAGGATCGGACATCCTCCTGAAAATAGTCAGCGTCGTCCTGGCTTTTAGTTTATGGATCTACATCATCAATGTGGAGAATCCCATCAAAACCATGCGAGTGTATAATGTGCCTGTAAGGCTAGAAAACACCGAGAACATTCGAGAGCAGAACTTAGCACTCTTACCAAACCAAGAGATCATGGTGACTTTAACGGTCCGAGGACCAGCATCAGAAGTCTATCGAAGCGTGGCCAGTAACTTTCGGGTGGTGGCCAATTTAGAAGATCTCCCCCTAAGGGCAGGGATCAATGAGGTGCCTATTGAAATCACCTCTTATCCACAAGATTTGAACATAACGCCCAGTAGTAACGTAAAAGCAGTGATCTATCTAGACAATTACCTGGAGATGGATGTGCCCATTGTGTCACAGTTTGATGCCACGCCAGAAATGGGCTATTATGTCGCTGGCACTAGTTTTAATCCAGCATCTGTCACCGTAAGAGGGCCTGCCCAGTATGTGAATCAGGTGAAAGCCTTGGCAGCGAGAGGGCAAAGAGCCAACCTTCGTGAAAACCATCGAGAGATTCTAGCCCTTGTGGCGGTGAATGAGGAAGATCAAGTGGTGAATCACGTGAGCTTCTCTCCAGTGTATGTGGAAATGAACATCGAAGTCTTTGCCACCAAGTCTGTGCCCATCGTGGTGCAAACCGAAGGAGAGCTTCCTGAAGGGTATGAACTGATTCAAACCAGTGTGGCACCATCCACCATACTCATTGCAGGGCCCAGTGGAATTTTGAGCCAAGTGAACGAAATTCGGACAGAGGAACTGGAGCTTACGGAGCTTACGGAAACCTCGGATCATCTTATGAAGCTACAAATTCCGGAAGGCATCATAGCGGTAGAAGGCACGTCTAGTGCTACGGTGACGGTGGAAGTGGATGAGTTTGAAACCAGAACCATTTCTAAGCGTGTCACCACCATAGGGCTTCTGGAAGGCCTGGAAGTAGAACTCTCGGCAAATTCCATCAACATTGTGGTCAGTGGGTCAAAGAGTGCCCTGGAACAGATCACCGAAGAGAGCATTACAGCAGAGCTTGACCTGACGGATTTGGTCGCTGGCGAGTATGAACTAACCCCAAGAATAGTGCTCCCTGTGGGCATCATTGAAGTATCCATGGATCCCGGCGTCTTATCGGTGATTTTACGTGACCCTGAAGAGGAAACGCCGGAAGAACCTTCGGAAGAAGGACCAGAAGAACCTGGAGAAAATCCGTAAACCATCAGGGAAGCCCCAGGGCTTCCCTGTTTTTTGGAGTGAAAAATATGATTAAAATGACCAATGTAGAACTGACCTTGACCGAAAACAAAGAGGATCTGCTGGAAAAAGCAGCGCAGCTTCTTCGGATAAAATTGGAAGATATTCACCAGTGGACCATTGAAAAAGAATCCATCGATGCCCGTAAAGAGCCCCTAAAGTTTGTGTATACATTGCATCTTACTGTGGCCAATGAAGAGGCGGTGTTAAAGCGTATAAAGCATAAGAAAGTCTCATTTTATGAAGCGCCAAAACCCACAGTGCTGAAGAAAGGGATAAAACCCCTGGGCCATAGACCTGTGGTGGTGGGCCTTGGTCCCTGTGGTCTTTTTGCTGCGCTGAAACTCGCTGAAGAGGGCTATCGTCCCTTGGTGCTGGAACGAGGAGAAGAGATGGACAAAAGAGATGTCACAGTGGATCTTTTTATGGAGAAAGGTATCCTAAATCCTCAGTCCAATATTCAGTTTGGAGAAGGGGGCGCTGGGGCTTATTCCGATGGAAAGCTCACCACAAGAATCAAAGACCCACGGATCCATGAAGTGATAGACAAACTTCTTGTGGCGGGAGCCCCAGAAGAAATTACTTATATGGCCAAGCCCCATGTGGGCACAGATCTTTTGAAGGATGTGGTGGTGAACATGCGTAAGCGCATCCTCGCCCTGGGGGGAGAAGTGCGCTTTAATACCCAGTTTGAGGATGTGACCATAAAACAAGGTCAGCTCCAGTCCATCCGGGCAAATGGAGAAGACATCCCCGCAGAGGTGCTGGTCTTGGCCTTGGGTCATAGTGCCAGAGATACCTATGAGACACTCTTTTTACGAGGGTTTACCATGCTGGCCAAATCCATGGCCGTGGGGGTGCGCATCGAAAACCTACAGTGGCGTATCAATGAAAACCAGTATGGAGCCTCATATACACATCCCAAGCTCAGACCTGCGGAGTATAGCCTCGCAGCCAAGACTTCCGATGCAAGAGGGGTCTATAGTTTTTGTATGTGTCCAGGGGGCTTGGTGGTGCCCGCAGCCAGTGAAGAAGGTCTCTTGGCGGTGAATGGCATGAGTTATCATCAACGAGATGGTGTCAA
>DOKV01000161.1 GCA_003510765.1 Clostridiaceae bacterium
AGCCCTTCATCGGTGATTTGTACATGAATGAGTCCATGCCTTAATGGATTGCCCTTAGATAACACTTCCTCATAGCAATCTAAAATCAGTTCAATGGCACCATCTCCAATGACATGGATGGCAGATTGGATGCCATGCTCTTCACAGGTGCGAAGAAAAGCCAATATGGACTCCTTGGTCATGGTGAGGATGCCTTGGGTGGTAGGGTCGTCGTGATAGGGATGCCTCATATAAGCCGTACGTGCGCCAAGGGAGCCGTCGGCAAAGAGTTTTAGAAGACCATATTGATTAAAAGGGTCCTGGTCCATATAGAATCCTTCAGTGATGCGCTTTTTAAAGTTCTCTACATCCTTAAAATACACTTGATGATAAATCCTCAGAGATTGTTCCTTGGCAAAGCGCATATAAGCCTTCTCAACGGCTTGAGCTTCTTTGTTTTCATACCAGATATCATTAACTTGTAAGGAGGTGAGGCCTTCTTTATGGGCTTCTTTTGCGCCTCTCTGTAGGGTTCTAAAGACATCTTCCTCAGAGACCTCTTCATAAAGAGTTTCTAAGAGAGGGATGGCATTTTCTCTGAAAATACCATTGGGACGTCCTTCTTCATCCAAATCAAATTGACCACCGGCCACTGGTTGAAGCAATCCCCTTTGTTCCAATAGGGTTAACGCCTTGGAGTTTGCCACAGCTAAGTGGGAACAGGTTCTGGTGAAGATGATGGGAAAGTCTTGGCTGATGTTATCCAAGTCATGGCGTGTGGGTAAGCGCTTTTCTTGAAACAAATCTTGATTGAAGCCTCGTCCACGTAGGACCTTTGGCGTGAGGGGCTCCTTTTGCAGGAAGGCTTGTCCTCGATGGATGAGCTCTTCCATGGAGGTGGCACCATAAAGATCTACAGTACTTAGGGCGAGGGCGGCTTGATAGAAATGTAAATGGGCATCATTAAACCCTGGGACGATGGTATGCCCTTGGGCATCTATGTGTTCTTCAGGATGTAGGCTTGATTGATAGGACAAGGCTTCTTCTCCAGTGGCTACAATGATCCCCTCTTCGATGTAGAGTGCATGGGTAAAGATGTCCCGATCTTGGTATATTTTTCCATTGGTGATGAGTTTTCGCATGGTGCGCCTCCTTTTCGTATGAAATGCTCTCTTTTTCCATTGTACTGGAAGGTGCGAAGCATTGGCTAGAAAAAAATGTGAAATCTGTATACGAGAGAAAGTAAATTGTAATTGGGTGTCTTATATAACATAGGACTCTATGGTATACTCTTTTTAATGTATATATTCTGAATTTAGTATTAATTCGTCATCTTGGGGGTATCCATGAAGAGAATCAATTTTCCATTGCTATTGGGTGGCATCATCCTAGTGGTCCTACTTCTTTTAACCTATTTTCCAGAACAGTTCACTTCCAGAGATCCTATTCATGAAGAACCTCCCCGATATATTGAGTATCAGGTGGAGGGGGAGATGGTGAAAGAGTTGTCGGTGAATCCCATGCGACCCAACACCATCAATGTTATGGGTACAGATGATGCAGGGAGAGACATTTATGCAAGGCTCGTCTATGGAACAAAGAACACCATGCGACTGGCTTTTCTCATCGCCCTTTTTCGGATGATGCTTGCACTACCCTTAGGTATTTTAGCAGGAATGGGGCATAAAGGACTTTCTAAAATCATAGGCTTTTTTACGACCTTTTTCAGTGCGGTACCCATGCTGATCTTCGCCTACGTTCTTTTGAATTTTAATTATTTTTATAGAATGCAAATGGAGAAGTCCATTGTGGCTTTTGCGGTGGTATTGGCGCTGGTGGGGTGGTCCAAGCTGGCAGGAATTTTAGAAGACCATACCAAACGGATCATGGAAGAGGACTTCATTGAAGGGGAGCTGGCCATCGGCAAAACCAAGAGGCAGATCATGACACAAAATGTATTGCCACATCTAATTCCCCATGGAGTGAGTCAGTTTTTTAAAGAAATGGCCATGGGGCTTTTTCTAGTGGCACAATTGGCTGTACTCTATGTCTTTGTAGGCACCACAAGAGAAGTAGGGGCCATGGCCTTCCGGGCAAATTATCGTATGGGCCTAGAACCAGAGTGGGGCGGTATGCTGTCTAGAATTAGTGGCGATGTCATGCGCTTTGAAGAAGTTTGGTGGGTTTCTTTATTTCCTGTACTCTTCTTTGCTGTAGCTGTCATGGGCATCAACCTATTGGGAGAAGGGTTAAGATTAGAGTTTCAGAGAAGAACCTCCAGGGTCATTAGCCTCATTCGAAAAACCATCATGATGCTTTCCCCAAAGCTTTTCTACCTTCAAGTAAAATCCATAAAGACTTATTATAAGCCGGTGTTATTCAAAGTAGGTTCTCTGGTACTTCTTCTTTTATATTTCTTTATGCCGCGCTATGGCAGTGCAGTGCCTTTCCAAGAGGAAGAAGCTTATACTCATCTGGCTGCTTTGACAGATCCCAGTTTTCAGGGAAGGGCCAGTGGCACATTGGGAGGCTATGAAGCAGGAGAGTATCTCATCGAGGAATTGACCGCCTATGGTTATGAGATTTCTGTGGTGGAAATCCCCTACTACGAAGGAGAACAGGCCAAAGAAAACCTACGTATTATGGCCCCTATGATTATTGAAGAAGGGGAGATCCTCTTGACCACGAAAGATGGGGAGAAAAGATCTTTTCAGCTCCATGAAGACTTTACTATTTTCTCTGTGAATCGAGAAGCCCTTTTAGCGGAAACAGGAGAGCGATTTACCTATAAAGGGCGTACCGTTCGAGGAGGAGAAGTTTCATCCGTATCGGAGGATCTGGAGATATTTCCTGTAGAAGAAGTATATATTCGTTCCTTGCTCAGCGCCAGGGGAGCCCCCTTTAGTGAAGAAAACATGAAAGGGGTCAATGTATATGGACAAGAAGAAAAAAGACCTTTTTCCCTTCAATTCATGCTGCTAGATGAGTATGAAGCAAAATCCAATGCCTATCTTCATAAAACCCATACCATTTTACCTTTCAAAGAGCTACGAGAGCTCCTTTATGAAGGAGACTATGACCTGGAAATCTCTTTTCAAATACCACAGCTTCCAGAACAAAATGGGCGGATTATTGAAGGATTCTTACCAGGGGAGGGTTTTACGAAAGAGCGTCCGGGAGAAACCATCATTATAGGAGCCGCGTATGATGGCGTCTATGAAAAAGAATCAATTTCTATTATGCCAGCTACCCCAGCGGCCATGGCCCTTCAAGTGGCCAAACAAGTGGCTACATTAAAAGAACCTTTAAGTCGTTCTTTGAACTTCGTATTTTGGGACAACCAAATGGAAATCAAAAAAAATACCAGAGAAGAAGGTTCGAAATACTATCATCGTGAACTGATGAAGCCCATAGACTGGGTGGTCAGTGGGGGATACTACTATTATGAGATGGCCTTCCCTGGACTCAGTAAGCAAAAAGAGCTGAACCTCATCACTTTTCCTGCTCAGGGAGGAAGAAAACCTTCGTATCTCATTGGGCGACAGATGGAACAGCTGCTAAAAGATATGAAGGATCCCTACAGGAGATTCCAGAGTGTCTATGGGGGGACCAATACCAGTTCTAGCTTGGGCATCTATGATATGGTGACCAGGTCGCAGCTGGATATGAGGCTCAATGCTTTCTTCACTGTGGGGATTGGCAATGCCCATGTGCAAGATATGGCTACGGAAAAAGATCACATGGACAATCTAGACAAAGACATGTTTCGGCGTATTGGACAGGTGATGATAGATAATCTCACCATGAATGAATATTTAATGGAAGACCCACAAGGCAAGGAGGGGCAGAAATGATTGAGGTAAAAGGACTAACCAAACACTTTCCAGTGAAGAGTAGCCTTTTGGAAGAAGAGGGGGTCGTTCATGCAGTCAATGGCATCGACTTCTCCATTCATAAAGGAAAGACCTTAGGGCTTGTGGGAGAATCGGGTAGTGGGAAATCTACTACGGGGAGACTGGTGCTCCGTTTGTTAGAACCCACTTCTGGACAAGTCCACTTAGATGGTAAAGACATCAGCACCATCTCCAATAGAGATTTTAGAAAACTCCGTAAAGAGCTTCAAATCGTCTTTCAGAACCCTTATTCAGCTTTGGATTACAAGATGACCATAGAAGATATCCTCATACAGCCTTTGCAAATTCATAAAATTGTGGAGCCTTTGTCTTATAAAAAAGAAGTCCATCGATTGCTTCATTTGGTGGGGCTGGATCGTGCCTCTGCCAAGAAGTTTCCCCATGAATTTAGTGGAGGCCAGCGTCAAAGAATTGGCATTGCAAGAGCATTGGCCACAAATCCACGGTTTATTGTTTGTGATGAACCAGTATCTGCATTAGATGTTTCTGTCCAATCACAGATTCTCAACTTGACCATGGAACTTCAACAAGAGTTTGGGCTTTCCTATCTCTTCATAGCCCATGATCTTCATGTGATCAAACATGTCAGTGATGAAGTGGCTGTGATGTATTTAGGAAAAATTGTGGAGATGGGGGAGGCAGAAGAACTCTTTGAATCCCCGCTCCACCCTTATACCAAAGCGCTGATTGCTGCGGTGCCAGGCCAAAAAGAAAAGAAAGAAGCGCACAGGCGGCTCACGGGGGAGATTCCCAGTGCCATACACCTGCCCTCGGGATGTGCCTTCCATACCAGATGTCCCTTTGCCATGGAGGTTTGTACAACGAACATACCTATTTTAAAGACCTATGGTACAAGACAAGTGGCATGTCATCTAGTGGAACAAGAAAGTGGAGGTGAGGTTCTTGGCTAAGAAAAAGCGGAAGCTTCTGTACACGATCCTTGGACATGTCGTACTTCTCGCCACAGTAGTGGCAGGGGTGTTACTGCTCACAGGGATTCCCATGAATTTTGATATTTTTTATGAAAAGGGCAGCTACAGACCCAATATGTCTTGGGAACATATTGGGTCGTCCATCAAGCAAAATTTCTCCATGGTGTTCACCGGTGAAATCAGGCATGTGGATGTACTGGGGGAAACGGTTCAGGAAATTTTCCAAGGTGCTGCAAAGAAAAGTGGGATTGTGTTAGGATTTGGGATGGTTTTGGCGGTGCTTGTGGGAATCCCCAAGGGTATTATGGATAGTCGAAAAAGAGATCAGCATGGAACTTTTAAAATGCTCCAATCGCTGATTCCACTATCGGTGCCAGATGTGTTGACCATTGGGCTCATCCAATTACTGGCTTTAACTCTCTTTAAAAATGGTATGACTTTTTTTGGCATTGGTCCCATCGAGTTTAAAGGGGATCAGTTCTGGTATAGTGCCATTTATCCTATTTTAGCCATCTCGATTTTGCCCGCAGCCTATGTGGCTAGAACCACAGCCACAGCCATAGAGGAAGGGTTATCGAAACCTTATGCATTGGCAGCCAGAGGGAAAGGGTGTTCGCGCATGCGCATCATCAAGAATCATCTGATGAAAAATGTCCTCTATGAAGTGCTCTCGGTTTTCCCAACCATCTTGGCGCTGATGTTTTCTAGCTTAATCATCGTGGAAAGGCTCTTTTATTATCGTGGATTGGGGTATCATATGATTAATTTTTATACCTCCTCAAGGATCGATCCAATTCTGGGTAGTACGGCTTTTAGTTACTTTATGACCATCCTTGCGGTGGTGTACTTCCTCATTCTCCTACTCTTTAATGTGTTGAAAGATGTGGTGGTCCCCAAGGTGAAGTCTTAAATGGTTGACAATGTATGAGGAAGGGAAGGAGATTGAAATGGCCTTACTAGAGGTAAAAAATATAAAAACCTATTTCTATTTGGATGGAGAAGCACTACCGGCGGTGGATGATGTAAGCTTTTCTTTAGAAGAAGACCAGACCATTGCTATGATTGGAGAGTCAGGCAGTGGTAAAAGTGTGCTGGTCTTAAGCATCATGAAGCTCATAGACCAACCAGGAAAGATCATCCATGGGGAAGTGCTCTATGAAGGAGGCGTGAAGACAGATTTGTTAACCCTCAAAGAGCGGGCCATGCAAAAGATTCGGGGTAATGAAATTGCCATGATTTACCAAGATCCCATGTCCACGTTGAATCCCTTGATTCCTGTGGGCAAACAAATAGAGGAAGCGCTGATCATTCATAAAAAAGGAAAGAAGAAAGAAGTCAAGGAGAAAGCTATGTCTTTAATGAAGGATGTGGGGATTCCAGATGCGGAGAAAAGATATAAGGACCTACCTGGGATGTTCAGTGGCGGGATGCGCCAGAGAATCATGATCGCCATGGCCATTGCCTGCAACCCAAAGATTCTCATCGCCGATGAGCCTACCACAGCACTGGATGTGACCATCCAAGCGGAGATTTTAGAACTTCTGAAGAAGCTGCAAGAAGAACATAAAATGTCCATCATCTTAAATACCCATGATTTAGGGGTGGTGAAAGATATGGCCCACGAAGTATGCGTCATGTATTGTGGGAAAATCATGGAGAAAGCCTCCAAGGATACGTTGTTTCAGAACCCCTTGAATCCTTATACCAAGGGACTCATAGAGTGTATGCCAGGCCAAGGAGCCCCTAAAGAGAAACTCCATGCCATTGAAGGCTATGTGCCTCATCCATCAGATTTTCCCAAAGGATGCAGGTTTTCTACCCGTTGTCCCTACGCAGTGGAGAAGTGCCATAAAACCTTGCCAGATTTAGTGGAGATTGAGCCCAATCATTTTGTGCGGTGCTTCCTGGTGGAGGAGGGAATTCCACTAATCAAGCACCCTTCAACAAATATCCTTTAGAAGATTCCTTTGCCCCTAAGACCTTCCGTAGATGGCTCTTAGGGGTCTTTCATTTTTATAAGGTCATGGTTAGGTTTTCCTAATGTTTTCTTCGCTTAGAGGACTTTGAACCTATCAAGGAATAGAATCTTACCATGAAGAGGGGGGGAGCCGATGAATGAACCATGGAGCTAAACCATGAGATGTAAATGGATTTTCAAAGAGAAGCTATCCCTGAAGAGATTTTTTCTGTATAATTAGTTAGGAA
>DOKV01000045.1 GCA_003510765.1 Clostridiaceae bacterium
TTTGACTTGGTACAGGAAGAACCAGAGCTTCATACACTGAAGAAAGTTTTTCATCGAAAGGCGTTGCGGGGCATTGCCTTGAAAGAGGGGAAGGTGCTTCTTCTGTCAAACCTTCGTGGAGATTACAAATTTCCAGGGGGTGGTCTGGAATCTTTTGAAACAGACGAAGAGGCATTGAAAAGAGAAGTGAAAGAGGAAACAGGCTATGAGGTCAAAGCTGTGGGGAGATTTTTTTGGCCGTGCTTTGGAGCGTAAAAAAGATGCCTTTCAAGAAGATACGGTTTTTGAAATGGAATCTCTGTATTATTTTTGTGAAGTGGAAGAGGAAAAAGGCGCCCAGCATCTTGACGATTATGAAAGAGCTTTGGGGTTTTGTCCTCATTGGGTGACTCCTCTAGAAGCCATGGAGAAAAATCTCTTGGTCCTTCAGGAAGAAAGTGCCCATAATCTCTGGGTGAAAAGAGAAACGGCAGTGCTGAAGCACCTGTTTTTGTATCTGAAAGGAGTCGAGCTATGAGGACCACCATCTACTTTGCGAGACATGCAGAGCCCATAAACAGTCATGAAGAGGACCGTAGTCGCCCCCTTAGTGAGGAGGGGAAAAAAGATACCCAAGAAGTCACCGCCTTTTTTAGAGACCTTCCTGTGACAGCCTATTACAGCAGTCCCTACCTTCGGGCCAAAGAGACCATTAGCGCCAGTGCAGAAGAAAAGGGCTTGAACATGGAGGAAAAAGAAGGCTTTAGAGAGCGGGAAAGTGGACCCCATGGCAACACGAAAAGCTACTTTCAGGCCAGATGGGCAGATTTCACTTTTCATGAACCAGGGGGGGAGTCCCTAGGCACCCTTCAAGAGAGAAATCTTCAAGCCCTCAGAGAGGTTCTTTTAGAAAATCCCCAAGGTACTGTGGTCATTGGTACCCATGGCAGTGCCTTATCTACCATCTTGCATGCCTTTGACAAGACCTTAGGTCTGGAGAATTTTCTAAGAATCATCGACTATATGCCCTACATCGTGAAGCTTACTTTTGAAGAGGGGATATTTGTGTCCATGGAAGAAGTGTTCCATCTCAAGAAGCCCTTCAAAAAGTCCCTATAGGCCAAGGCGTATGGGATGCTAAGCGCAATAAAATATTGCTAGATCCATTGAAGAAGTCTACTCTAAATGTATACTTAAAATATGGGGGGATATACACTTTTTTATCCGAACTTCTGGTAGGCTATGTCCATAGATGAAGAAGTAAGGTTCTTCTTCATAGTCCTTTTCCTGGTAAGCCTTTTGATCCTAGAAGAAGGGATACTGCCTTAAGGGCTACCGTAACAGTGCCTGATGTTTATGCGAATAGTTAGAACTTTTTGTAAAAAGAAGAATGACGTTTATTTAAGCGGGGGAAAAGAGAGATGGATTATGGACGGGAAATTTTTTTAGGGATCTTGCTTCTTGGTTCTTATGGCGTTTCCTACGCCATTTTCAAAGGGCATTATTTTCCCTTGAGAAAAGAGTACCCTGGATGGCCAGAACGGACCTTGTTTCAACAAAGATATGGTGTTCTTTTTGCACTCCTTTGTACCGTGGGATTTCTTCGGGAAGTGATTTTTGTAAACTTTGAAAACTCACTGTACTATAAGGGTAGCTATTGGGTGCTTCTTTTGCTCATGGTAGCCTTCATCGCCAATGTACGCCGCTTTATCAAGGGGAAGAGGAAAGGCGTAGGTGCTTCTACATAAAGGTTCAAAAAGAAAGCGCACAGTCCTCGTTACTGTGCGCTTTCTTTTTGTAGTTTAAAAGTCTGTGGAAGCTAGGTTCTCTAGAGGAATCCAGCCCGATTGTCCAGTTTTTATGTGGATACAATAAGCCCAGTTGTTGATGAATTTTTTAAGCTCCACCACATCCCCCACTTGGACATGGAGTTCCTTGGAGGAGTAGTCTGTGAGTAAAATGGACTCATCGTCCAGATCTTTCAAATAAGATCTGGGGATCCACCCTTCCTTTAGGGTGTCTTGGGACAGGCAATAGATCCAATTTTTCCAAATGGGGTTGCCAATGTATTCTTCTAAACGAAGGACACGGTCATCTTTTTTCACCTCTATGTGATTGGCTTCGTTGACGATATGGTTTTTCACCACCAAGTGCCTCATGGTTAGATCCCTAGGCTCATGGCAATGTCTGAAATGATGAGCTCCATTTCTTCTTCGGTGAGGTTTTCTTTGATTTCGAAATAAGGGGTCAACATACAGTTTCTGTCAAAAAGCCGAAATAGCTCAATCATCACTTTAGAGGTTTCAGGTTCCACTGCTTGGTTTTTGTCTCCTTGATAGGACAGCACCCCAAGGAAAGTACTGCCGGTTTTCACCCGAGCCATGACACTGTTGACCAGTGGAACCAAGGTTCTTTTCACGTATTTGTCATAGTCCACCCAGGTGTCTTCGGGTTGCTCTTTTTTATACAGGGCGTAGTATTCATCAATCTTTGGGAGGACCACCAAATTAATACCCAGGTCCACCAAGTCTTTCACCACGGGAAGAGGTCCTGGACCGTATTGATGTTCTTTCTCTAGCATACTTTGATCAAGGATGCTGGCGGTGACTACGAGGATTTGATCTGCCATGTGTAAAACCTCCTCATGGGGTAAGATACTACAATTATGCCATTATTCTGATAAAAACTCAATGATTCCCATGAATTCGGAAAGGGCCTTGGTGACTTTGTTGAATGTTGGGCGGAAGCACGGTAAAATGAGCATAGGAGGTGGGAACATGGATCAGGAAAAAGAGCAGCAGATCATGGACAATATCACCAAAGTTTGTATTTGTCGGGCCATCACCCGAAGAAAAATAAAGGATGCCATTCGTCAAGGAGCGGACACCGTGGTGAAGGTCAGTGAAAAAACCGGTGCCATGACAGGGGAATGTCGTGGCAGACGTTGTGGCTTAAAAATAAAAGGGCTCCTAGAGGAGTATCAAGAAGGGAGCTGGACGTGATGCAGAAGTTTTTCAAGAAGGGCCTTAGTATTTTCCTAGGGCTGTTTCTCCTGTTTACCGTGGCAGGGTGCCAAGAGGTGGGGCTTCTATTAGAGGATCTTCTAGAAACGGAATACCTCGAAGAGGAAACGCCCATAGAGAAGGGCAAGGAAGGCTCCTTAGGCATTGAAGAAACAGGGCGCTATACCAGCAAAGAGGAGGTGGCCCTCTATCTTCATACCTATAAGAAGCTGCCAGAAAACTATCTCACCAAAAGAGAGGCAGAGGCTCTAGGCTGGGAAGCCAGCAGAGGCAACCTATGGGACGTCACAGAGGAGCAAAGCATCGGGGGAGATCGCTTCTACAATCGAGAAGAAAAACTGCCCATGGTGCCAGGAAGAAAGTACTATGAGTGTGACATAGGCTATAGAGGAGGATTTCGCAATGCCCTGCGCATCGTCTATTCTGATGATGGGCTCATCTACTACACAGAGGACCATTACGATTCCTTTACCCTACTCTATGATGAGAAAGGACCGGTGCACTGATGAAAAGACGTATCCATCTCAATGGCAAAAGAATGATCACAAAAGAGGTGACCCATAGCTATCTGAAGAGAAAGTTCTCTTTGCCAGACTACTACGGACGAAATTTAGATGCCCTGTGGGATCTTTTAAGTACTCATTTAAAAGACACAGAGATCCAATTGGTCCATGAAGAAGCCTTGAGAAAGAACCTGGGCAGTTATGGACAAAAGCTCCTTGTGCTCTTTGAGGATTTAGAGGACTTAGACCAGGGAGTCAAGGGGCCTCATCGTCCTAAATAGATGAGACTACACCCAAAGCGTTCATCGCTTTGGGTGTTTATTTTAGTGTTCTAGTCACAGGGGTGTCTGTTCCTGAAGGGCCATCTTAGGTAGAATGGTGAAGAGTAAATGAGCATAAGAGAGGTCGTGAAAGAGGCTTGGCAAAGGAAGAGACACTCTTCCGTGGGCTGTTAAACAAGAGACCCGCTTGGCATTACCTGGGGCAGTCTTATGAGGAGACCCTGGAGAAACCGCTTGGTGCATCTTCTGTTATTTCTTTCAAGGACCGTAGGGATTCTTAAGGGCTACTTCATAAATACCCCTGTTTAAAA
>DOKV01000126.1 GCA_003510765.1 Clostridiaceae bacterium
ACGGATATTCTAGGGGGACTTGATTTTGGCATCGATACTTGCTGGATGAATCCCAAGAATATAAGGAATCAGAGCACTTATAAGCCTCATTATGAAATTCAACGTCTTCCTGAGCTATGGTCCATTATAGAGGGAGAAAAATAAAAGAAGGTGTAGCATCCTTTTTGGAGTGCGACACCTTCTTTTGCTAGGCTATTTTTCATAGCGCTTTCTCAGTTCCTTCTTGGCCATGTGTTCATAGTAATCCTTAAGAGGACTGAGGGTCACAGGGCCATATTTGAAGCTCAGCGCTGCTGTGAGCAATCGATCAGAGAGCTCAGGATTTTTTGAGAGGAGAGAACCGTGGAAATAGCTACAGTAGGTGTTCTTGTAGACACAGCCTTCATAGCCATCTTGGCCATTGTTTCCATAGCCCACAAGGACTTTGCCCAGGGGTGATAGATCGCCAATGTAGGTTCGACCAGAATGATTCTCAAAACCCACATAATACTCCTCTAGCGCTTCATTATAGATGATGGTATTGCCGATGAATCGAGTATCCCCAGCTTCTGTATAGAGATCTAGAATGGAGAGGCCAGGGAGTTTTTCTCCCGTGGGCGTGCTGTAATATTTGCCAAGAAGCTGATAGCCGCCACAGATGGCTAGAAGAACTTTTCCTTCTTCCACGTAAGCCCTCAGGGCTTCTTTTTTTTCTCCGGTTAAATCCTTGGCCACGATGGACTGCTCATAGTCTTGACCACCGCCAAAGAAGACGATGTCGTAATCCTCTTTCACGAAGGCATCCCCTAGGGAAACATCTACAACCTTTACAGAGAAGCCTCTTCTTTTCATGCGATCTTTCAAAATTAATATGTTTCCCAAATCACCATAACTGTTCAATAGATCTGGATAGAGATGACAGATGGTTAACTCCATGGGGAGGCCTCCTTTACCATAATTTTTTAATGTAGCCAAGTTTATGCAGGTGTTTGCGATACCCCAGCATGGCAGTGTAGGTGGCAAAAATATAGATCTTCTCTGTGGCCATCTTTTGTAGGGCTTTGGTGAAGGCCTCATAGGTATCTAGGACATGAAACTGCTCAGGATCTAACCCTGCGGTTTGGAGCCTCACTGCCATATCATAGCGCCGATCACCACCGATGAAGAGAGGCCCTGAAACAGCTCCTTGTAGGTTCTCAAACTGTACATCAAAGATCCAAGAGACGTCTCTGCCATCCGCGTATTGATCATTCAAGAGAAAAGCATAGGTCACCGCTTCTTTGGTTAGGAGCACCGTATCTAAAGCTTGATTATACCCAGCAGGATTTTTCACCAGGAAGATGTGGACCTCCTTTTGGTCCATTTGGAGGACTTCTTGACGCCCAAAGGCACTTTCTTGGACAGAGAAGGAGGAGAGAATCCGCTTTTTATCGATGCCCAGCTCCCGGGCAAGGGTATAGGCGCAGAGGGCATTGTAGATGTTGTAGAGCCCACCTTGGGGCAAAGTCACCTTTTCGTTGTCTAGGACAAAGGTGGAAGAAGAAGGGGTGGTCTCAAGGAGTGCGTCCACAGAGATATCTAAGGAAGGCCTTTTGTAGCCGCAGTTTGGGCAATAGAATTTCCCCAAATGATTGTAGGTGACAAAGTCATAGGCATAGGGTCCTTGGCACACCTTACAAAACTTGGCATCGGCGTTTTGGTCTAATTCCTTACCACCTTCTTCAAAGACTGAAAATCCAAAATAGCGTTTGGGATTTTCTTGGGATAGGGCTCCCAAAAGAGATTCATCTCCGTTTAAAACCAGAAGGGTTTCTTTTGTAAGATCCACACCTTCAAGGATTTTATGAAGGGTCGTATATACTTCTCCATAACGATCCAACTGATCGCGAAAAAGATTGGTGATGGCGATGGCTTTGGGCTCCAGCACTTGGGTGATGAATTTCACATTGGCTTCATCCACCTCGATGACTGCAAAGTCCGCCTTTTTCTTCTCACGGAAGCGGAAGGCATCGATGAAAGAGGCTGTGATGCCAGGATACATGTTGGCCCCAGTGGCATTGTGGATGACCCGATACCCTTCTTTTACCAGCACCTGGGCCAAAAGGTTGGCGGTGGTGGTTTTACCGTTGGTTCCCGTGATGAGGATCACCGGGATTCCCTTGGCCACATGGAAAAGGACAGAAGGGTCCATGGCCAGGGCAACTTTTCCAGGGAAACTGGAGCCTCCTTTAAAGAGAAATTTCGAAAGGCTCAAAACAGCTTTGGCTGTAAGGATGGAGAGCAGTGTACGTCCGTTCATAAAGGTCCCACCTTTTTCATGGTTATCATTGATGTAAAAACTAATTTATAGTATACCACAGGAAGATTTCATTTTTTCTTGTGGACTTCTTAGAAATTTGTGAACAGAAGGCGTATTTTTTGGGGTAAAATCATGTGGCCACTTTAGAGATGAATCTTTGGTATCTTTTTCCAGATGTTCCTCTCCAAGACCTCTCCATTTGCTATGATGAAGAAAAACAGATTGGGAGGGTGTCCTATGGATCTTTTCACAAAGATACAAAAGCCACTGATCAGTGGGTTCTCTTTACCTGTCTATGAAAAGGCTTTTCGAAAGGCCTATGAGGAGACCTTTGCTTATTTGCCAAGACCCCAAACCATCTATGATATAAGCACCTCTTTTGGAGAAGTACGGGTCTATCTTTTTGTCAAAGAAGGCCTAAAAACAAAGCCCCCTTTGGTGCTCCTTCATGGACATTATGCGTCCAGCATCATGTGGCAACCAAACCTCTATGCGTTCATGGAAAAGGGACCCGTCTATGCAGTGGATCTTTTGGGGGAGCCAGGAAAAAGTATACAAAGGAAACCCATCCTGAAAGAAGCCCATCGAGCCCTATGGCTATTGGAAGTGCTTCAAAAGCTTCAGCTGAAAAAAGTCATTTTCATAGGATCTTCCTTGGGAGGATACACCGCAGCAAACTTTGCGCGGTTTTATCCAGACAAAGTCTTGGCGTTGATTTTACTGGACCCGGTGTTTGTGTTTTCCTATGTATCCTTGGCCACGGTGGGAGAGTTTTTTCGCATGGGTTTTGACAAAGATAAGATGATTCCCTTCCTTCTTCATCGTCAAGATTTCCCCTTGAAAAACACCTTGGGAAAGACCATCACCTTGGGCCTAGCACATTATCGCTTTCGGATTCCCATGCCCAGACAATTGTCCCAAAGGGCGTTGAAGAAACTCACGATGCCCGTACTGGCAATTTTGGCGGGAAAAAGCCGGCTACAGGATCCTTATAAGGCAGCCTCTTATGGACGCAGGCACCTGGAAAACCTAGAGATGGAGGTCTGGGCAGAAGCCTCCCACGCCATGAGCTTTGAAAACAATGAAGAAGTAGAGCAGCGGGTCCATCTTTTTCTTCAAAATCATAACCAAAGTACTTCCTAAGAGGGCAAAAACATGGTACCCTTTTAGTAGTTATCAGAATAATTGCACAAATCGAGAGAGGTGAAGAGCATGCGTTTGATTCTCATGGGTCCCCCAGGGGCAGGAAAAGGAACTCAAGCTAAAAAAATCTGTAAAAACCTTAGGATTCCCCATATATCCACGGGTGACCTTTTCATGAAGAATATTGAAAAGGCTACCCCTTTGGGTCTACAGGTCCAGTCCATGATTCATGAAGGCTTATTGGTCCCCGATCACTTGGTGGTGGCCATGGTAAAAGAAAGACTTCAAGAAGCGGATGCCAAGGAAGGTTTTCTCTTGGATGGATTTCCACGTACCCTTCATCAAGGAGAAGTGCTCATGGCCTTATTAGAGGAGCTGGCAAAACCTTTGGATCAGGTGTTTTTCATCGACGTTCCCTTGGAAAATATTTTAACGCGCATGGTGGGGAGACGTGTTTGTAGAAAGTGTGGAGCCAGTTATCATGAGCGGTTTCACCCTCCGAAAATACAAGGCCAGTGTGATTTGTGTGGACATGCCTTAGTGGAGCGAAAAGATGATGGAGAAGCTTCGGTGAAAAGGCGTCTTCAGGTGTATGAAGAAGAGACAAAACCCTTGGTGGGCTTTTTCACAGAGAAAGGCCTTATAAAAGTCATTGATGGTGAGGGGTCCATTGATACTGTCACTGAAGAAATTCTCCAGACACTGGAACAGAAAGTATGAGCGTTTTGTAACCAAGTTGAATAGAGAAGAAA
>DOKV01000214.1 GCA_003510765.1 Clostridiaceae bacterium
AACAAAAGCGATGAGCATGTTGTTCAGGATAAAAAGAGGAGAGAAGATTAAAATGGTGGACAAATAGGTCTTGGTCATGACAAGGGTTTCCGCGTCAGCCCCCAGGCCCTTTGCCAAAGGCTCCACAAAAAATATCCCCAGCATCACAAAAAAGAGACTCACAAGAAGTCCTAATTTCATCGCCATGGTAAAGATCCTTGGTCCCTCTAAGGTCTTGCCTTCAGACATGGCGATGGAAAACCGGGTAGCGCCTCCTATCCCAATCATGAGACCCATCCCATGAATAAAGCTATAGATGGCAATGGAAAGATTTAAAGCTGTAAGACCTAAAGGCCCGATGGCTTTGGAAATATAATAAGTGTCTGCTAGGATATACACAGAAATAGCCAGCATGCCCAAAATATTCAGACTGGCGTATTTCATAAAAGTCTTGGCCAATGAACCTCTCATGGTTTCCATTCCTTTCTCAAAAAAAGTGTTCCTTTGCACTCCTTCTTTGACCTAACGGAGTGTAAAAGAACACTTGACTCTCTTTACCCGGTGGCAAAGAGGAAGCTTGTCTTATTTTTCTATCTTTTGATTTTAATGAAAAAATCTTCCCCTGTCAACATATAAAGGAAACACAGAAGGAAGGACCCTTCCTTGGGTTTACGCCATCCAAAGAACCATGAGATTTCCTGCAATGCCAATGAAAGCCCCAAGGACAATGAGTTTAATGAGGTCAAAGCGCTTGGTGAGTTTTAGCATAAAGCCGATGGCAAAAGCCACTACAGAAACGATGCTAAGATTCTCCAAGGCTACAGCCCCTTCAAAGAGAGAACTTTGAAACATGGAAACGGCTGCAATGGCAATGAGTCCCACAATACCTGGTTTTAAGCCCTTAAGCATCTTCTCCAAAAACCCAATTTTCTGATCTCGAAAGATGAAGAAGGCCAAGATCATCATGAGGATAAACTGAGGTGTCACATTCCCTAAAGTAGCCACAATGGCCCCGGGAAGCCCCGCCACTTTGGTGCCCACAAAGGTGGCGGAGTTGATGGCAATGGGTCCTGGGGTCATTTGGGAGATGGATACAAGATCTGTCATCTCTTTCATGGTGAGCCATCCTCTCCCATCCACCACAAAGCGCTGAATTAGGGGAAGCACTGCATAGCCTCCACCAAAGGCAAAGGCGCCAATTTGTAAAAATACCCAATATAGTTCTAGAAGAATCATGTTACTTCACCTGCCCTTCATCAAAGAAACTAAAGGTACCAAGGCCTAATAAAGCCAAGGTGACGATGATGAGAATGGTGTGCACTTGAAAGAAAAAGCTGGCCACAAAAGCCCCCACCATCAAGGTCAGGCTGAAGTACTTATTCTTTTTCAAGGCCGCTTTACCCATATCATAGACCGTTAACATCAGCACCGCGCTGATGACACCACCCATGCCCAGGAGGGCAGACTTCACCCAGAAGTTGGTGGAAAAGGCTTCATAAAAATAAAAAATCACAGAAATGATCAGGAGACAAGGCAAGATGGAGGCAAGGAGCGCAGTGAGTGCTCCTTTCCATCCCCTTAGGCGGTACCCGGTCAATAAGGAAGTGCTGATGGCCATGGCGCCAGGTCCAGACTGGGCCAATGCCACAAGGCTTAGCATTTCCTCCTCATCGATGAGGCCTCTTTTTTTCATGAATTCATCTCGAATCACAGGGACTATGGTGTAGCCTCCACCAAAGGTGAAGGCATTGATTTTGAAAAATGCCAGGAATATTTCCCGAAGTTTTATGGTCTTACTCATGTTCTCCTCCTTAGTATACCGCCAGATTGCTGTCGGTTCTGGATTCACACCCAGCGGCATAGGCCCCATTTTCCAGCTTCACAATGATTTGGCCTCGACCAAAATGACTGCGATCTTTTTCTATCTTTACCTCATGTCCTTTTTCTCTCAAAGCTTCTAACGCTTCTTGATCAAAGGCCGGCTCCACCATGAAAGCTTTTTCTTTAATCCACTGCCATCTGGGTGCATCCAAGGCCATTTGAGGGTTCAGGTGAAAATCGATGAGATTGGACACCACTTGGAAATGTCCTTGGGGCTGCATATAACCGCCCATGACCCCAAAGACCGCCAAAGCTTTGCCCTCTTTTAACAGCATCCCTGGGATGATGGTGTGATAGGTCTTTTTCTTGGGTGCCAATACATTCACATGGTTTTCGTCCAAGGAAAAGTCCGCCCCACGGTTTTGGAGGGAAATCCCTGTATCTTTCACCACAATGCCGCTGCCAAAGCCCATATAATTGGACTGAATCATGGACACCATGTTCCCTTCTTTGTCCGCAGTATTGAGATACACTGTACCGCTCTTGGAGGGATCCTCATGGGTGAAAATTTTAGCTTTCTCTTCTATCTCCAAAGACCTCATTGTACCATAGGCTTCTTTCAAAAGGGCTTCTGGAGATGCCTTCATCTGTGCTGGGTCTGTAATATAATGCATCCCATCGGCAAAGGCCATCTTCATGGACTCAAACATCCGATGATAATAGGTGGCATCTCGATCCTCCACAGAAAAGTTCTTAAAGATGTTTAGGGCCATGAGCGCCACCATGCCTTGGCCACTGGGAGGCAGCTCCACCACTTCCACGCCTCTATAATCTACAGACAAAGGCGTCACAAAGGAAGCCTTAAATTCCGCCAGGTCACTTTTTCGCAGATACCCTCCATGAGCCAAGGCGTCTTCTTCCATGGCCTCTGCTAAGACCCCTTCATAAAAGGCTCTTCCATTGGTCTCCCCAATGAGTCTTAAAGTCTTCCCATGATGAGGCAGCTTGACTATTTGAAAAGGCTCTGGTGCTTTCCCGTCAAAGGTGAAGGTCTTAAACCATTCCTCATATTCTGGTTTCCCTTGAAAGATCTCTTGATACTTCTCCACGGCCCTTTGCCACATGAGGGCCGTGTGTGCCCCTACAGGAAAGCCTTTCTCCGCATAGTCTATGGCTGGTGTCAGGCACTCGAGAAGACTTAAGCTGCCAAAGCGCTCAGACAAGCTTGCCCACCCTGCTGGGGCTCCTGGCACTGTCACAGGTGTCCAGCCATGGACCGGCATTTTTTCATGGTTCTTTTGGATTTCTTTTAAGGAAATACTGGCAGGTGATGGCCCATTGGCATTCATGCCATAAAGCTTTTCTTTCATCCATACCAACGCAAAGTTATCACTCCCTATACCATTGGCTGTAGGCTCCACCACCGTTAAACAAGCCGCTGCTGCAATGGCTGCATCCACGGCATTGCCGCCTTTTTTCAGCATCTCTAGCCCCGCCTGGGCTGCCAAGGGATTTCCTGTAGCCACCACCCCATTGGCTGCGCCAAGGGTGAGCCTTTCTGAAGCATAGGGTTGATGATTGGGATCAAATTTCATATCTCTTCCTCCACATGATGAAGAGCCAAGGGTAAAAACCCTTCGCTCTATTACTTTATCTTCTATTATAGGGTGACCATAGTTAAATCTCAGTACCTTTGGTGAAAAACTACTAGGCAAGAAAGAAAAACTGTGTCCCTCTGCCATGGCTGAAGTATTTTATCGCTTTTTTTAAACCCGCTAAAAGGCTTCACTGTACACGAAGTCTATGGATGCATAAGAGTTTCATAAGCTTTCACATAGGCTTCCATGGAGATTTTTTCCAGAAGTTCACCCAGTAGGTCATAGGGAATATGCGTGGGATTTTTTAGACGTATACAGCTTTTCCCCATGTCAAGCTTTGTGGGTACTTGCTTTCCATAGGCCTCTCTAAACCAGGAGTCCACTTGAGGATCCATATAGATGCCCATATGGTACAAGGCCACGTGGTTTTTTTGCACCACCACAGAGAGAAAGGGCAGCGGTGTACCTTTTTCTACATGGTAGCCTTGAGGATACTTAGATAAAGGCACCACGTACTCAAGAGCTCCCTCTTTGATTTCTTCCTCAAAACCTTCTGATAGATGGGTCAAAATCACTGTGCGAAGCTTTGAAATCATTTCTCTCTTTTCCTCAGGTAAGGAATCCCTATAGGCCATAAAGGCCTTTTCTTTTTGGTCCACATATTCCATCCTCCTTATGATCACAGGTTTTTTCACCAAGGTTCTATCCCTCAATATAGCCTACATCTTCTAGATATTCAAGCTCTGTACTCAAACCTTTGGGATCTACTACGCCAATCAAAGAGAAAAAGGAGTCCGAAGACTCCTTTCTTGATCCATATACCAACATTGATTTTTACGCTTTGAAGCGATTGAGTTCTTCTTGAATCTTTGCAATCTCTCGATTTAAGGCATCCATTTCTTCTCCAATTTCAGTAATTCTCGCATACTGCTCTTCTGAAGAAGCACTGATTTCTTCTGTGGACGCCGCTGACTCTTCAGAGATGGCAGCCATGGATTCTAAGGAGGCGATGAGATCGTTCTTTAAAAGATCCATGTTTCCTGTTTCCTTGATGAACTCCGTCAAAATTCCTTCTAAATCCTTGACGCTGGAGTCCACCACATCAAAGACCGCCACGGTCTCCGTAAGATTCCCTTTGGCAGAATCCACGGAAGTTTTGGTCTCTTCCACTCTTTGGGTGGTGGTGGACACGATGGACACGATGCTACTGATGATGAGATTGATTTCCTCCGCAGAGTTTGAAGACTGCTCTGCCAGCTTTCGAATCTCGTCTGCCACCACGGCAAAGCCTCTTCCAGCCTCGCCTGCTCTTGCTGCTTCAATGGATGCATTCAGAGCCAATAGGTTCGTTTGATCTGAAATGCCCTTGATGGTACTTAAGATGTTTTCAATGGACTTGGAGCTCTTGCTGAGCTCATGAACATTCAATGCCACTTCATTGGTATCTTCCACGGTTTTAGTGAAGACCTTTTGAAGACTTTCAATTTTTTCTCGTCCTGCTTTATTAGAGGTCACCATATTCTCAGAGAGCCCCTTGGCCTTCTTAAGGCTTCCTGCAATGACCCCAATACTTCTACCCAGGTCTTGCCCAGCCACCAGACGTTCATTCACTCCAGTGGCTGTTTCCATAGCGCCTTCAGCGATTTCTTCCACGGCTCTTGTGACTTCCCTACTAGACCCTAGGAGTCCATCCACATTGTCCATGACCTTATCTGAGGTCTTGGCCACGGAATCAAAGCTGGTGACGGTGCCTTTGATGAGTTGCCTTACATTCCCCACCATGACCATGAAGCGGTGGCTAAGGACCCCAATTTCATCTTTGGACTGATAGTGTACAGAAGCGGTGAAATCTCCTTTACCCACTTGATCCATGGCTTGCTCAACCTTGGCCAAAGGCTTGGATACCCATTTGCCGATGACAAAGGAAATGACGCTCACAAGGATCAAAATGGAGATGAGTACAGAGACCGCATTATTGATGATGTTGTTGTTGATGATGGTTTGAATTTCTGCTCTTGGATAGGTGACCATATAAGTTCTTTCTGCCCCATCACTGGCCAGTGCATAATAGTCGACCCCATTCACTTGCACTTCCACCATGGTTTCTTTCTTTCTTAAAACTTCATTCATCCACGAAACTTCTGAGACATTTTGCCCCATGAGTCCTTGGTCTTTATGATGAAGAATGTCTCCTTCATTGTTTAAAATGGCCCCAAAGCCTCCATCTCCAATGTCTAACGTGTCTATGGTTCTTTGAATATCTAAATTCTCTAAAAGCTCTGATATAGCTCTAGGTTCAAGGCCAATTTGAATGACCCCAGGGGCATCTAATCTAGAAACCCCGATATACTGGAAAAGCGTCCCATCGGTGCCTCGCTCTGAAGGCTCTTGGGCTAGGGCGCCATCTCTATTGCCGATGAGATCCATGAAAGGAAGGGTTTGCTCTGTTTCTTTAAAGTCAAAGCCAAAAAAGTCTGGGATATTCCCCCAAAGTAGGATCCCTTGTCCATCAGTGACATGGATTTCATCCACCTCTAGAATCCGTGCCAGCTCTATCATTCTGGAAGTCTCCAAATAGGTTTCATCTTCTCTAATCATCACCGCAATGCTTTTTGCCAGGGCGATGATTTTTTCATTCAAGGCTTCTTTGGTGATGTTCACCACTTCTTCAGCAGAGATATGCTCATTCTTTAAACGATCCACCTGATCTTTGAGCTGCATGGCAATGACTCGATCTAAAGACCTACTGGTGGTGATGGTG
>DOKV01000002.1 GCA_003510765.1 Clostridiaceae bacterium
TTCATGAAAGAACTTTTCAAGAGGATGATTCGTAGTGAAATCATCAAGGAAGAAGACTGGTACAAGGAAGTGAAGCCGTACTACGATCAGTATGATCGTCGTGTGGGTTCCTATGACGATTACCTCATTCGCATGGCAGATATTTATACCCTAGCCATCAAAGGGTATCATCGGAGCTTCATTGAGCACATTATTCATAATGTGGTGCGAGACATGGGCCTTCGTAATTATCTTTTTACGAGGAATCGGATACGATGGCATAAAGAACAGGGTCATAAGCTCATTACCATTTCAGGAAGTCCAGTGGAACTGGTGAAAGCCATGGCGAAGCTTCATGATTTTGATGATTATCGAGGATCGGTGTATTCCATGGATGAAAAGGAACGTTATACAGGAGAGGTGCTACCCATGTGGGACAGCGCATCCAAGGAAAAAGCCATTTTCGAGATGCAAAAGAAATATGATATTGATTTATCTCAATCCTACGCCTATGGAGATACAGCAGGAGATTTCACCATGTTTAAGCTGGTAGGGCATCCGGTGCTCGTAAACCCTACAAGAGAACTGGTGAATCTTGTGTTGGCAGATGAAAAGGTGAGAAAGAAGGCGGAAGTTGCAGTGGAGAGAAAGGACCTGATTTATCGGGTAAAGATCGAGGAATTGGAACTGGAGAAGAAATGAGGGATGTGCAGTGCTGACACTTAGTGCAATGATTCCGGTGAATGTGAACGACCCAAGTCATACCTTAAAGATTCATGGAAAAGAGATTTTAAGAGAGTCCATCTTCTTTGATTTAGAGCATTATCTATATAAAGAGCCCATTGCCATCGGGGTATTTGGGGCAGCGGTCTATAACGAGACGGAAGAGGCTGTGGTGACTACCCAGTATATGATTGAAAATAAAAAAGATGCCAAAGCTGTCTTAGAGATGACCAAAACCTATTTTGAAGAGATGAAGAGTCTTGGGAAAAAGTACTTGGTGACCTTTTCAGGCAACAATGATTTTTTGGTGATCAATCATCTCTTTCATAAATACCATATACACTATGATTTCTCAGAAGAGTTTGTGTTGGTGGATCTTCAAAAAGAATACGAAAAGAAGTTCCAAAAAAATATTGGGCTGAAGAATTTAGAAAAGCTGCATCACATTGAACGAGAAGGGGCTTTGATTTCAGGCATGACCTTGGCCAAGACTTTTTCGAAAATCATCAAAGATCGAGGATACATAGAACGAATGCCTCGGGAAAAAATTGAAAAGATTTTAAAATACAATGAAGATGATGTGGTGAATCTATTCAATATCATGAATCAATGGGAAGATGTGACGCAAGAGGATGTCATGGCTTTGGAAGAAAAATTATTACAAGAGAAAATGGAAAAGTTGGCTTTGAAGGCCATGATGGAAGAAGAGAAAGAAGAAAAAGCTAAGAACACCACAGAAGAATTTGGGTATTCCTCTTAGGTAATGGAGAATGAACCCTCTTTATTTCCATGGGGAGTAGCTCGCGTGGTCCAAATGATCCAAAAAGAAAGTGGGGATCCCGAAGGGATGCTACTTACAAAACCCTCAAGTTAGATGCTTGAGGGTTTTTGTATATAGTCTTTTTAGGAAAGATGGTAAAATAAGAAGAAAGAATGACCATAAAATGTCTATGTAGCAGTATAAAAAGATGAGAGGAAGGATTGGGTATGGGATTTAATTTTAGAAAGAGAATTCGTCTAGGGAAATATGCGAATCTAAACATTGGGAAGTCAGGACTAAGCCTTTCCGTGGGACGAAAAGGAATGCGTCAAAGTATCAGTACCAAAGGGGTGAGTAGAACCACCTTTAGTTTACCAGGCACTGGGCTTTCTTACAGTAAAAGTCTCAATGCAAAAAAACTTTTAAAGGGAAGGGGAATGGGGCCTATTTTAGGCAACAGAGAAGAAGAGCAGGAACCAGAGAAGGAAGTTCAAGCTTTTCAAGAGGACATAAAGTTTATCACTACCTTACACCATTATGAAGATTATCCATCGGGGATTTCTTGGGAAGAGATCAAGAATGAAGAAGCGCCTTTTAAGCGTGGAGAAGTGGGTCCTCATACCAAGGAAGCCCAAAGGATCATTGAAGAAAATAAACCAGGATTTTTGAAAAGACTCTTTGCATCAGGAGGGTTTAAAGCTTCCGCAGAAAAGCTCTTACATGAAGCCAAGGAACTGGATGATGAACTGTTTGCGGCCTGGACAAATAATAAAGTACTGGCAGAAAAGATGTTGCACCATGATGAAAAAGCTTATTTGGCCGTATTGGAAGATTTGGGTTTTTCCAAGGTTTTAGAAGAATACATCAAAGAAGTGGCCTTTTCCTATGTGGATGGAGATTCCTTAAAAGGGGAAGTGTCTATAGAGGTGGCGTCTTTTCTTCCAGAATCCTACAAAACCTTAACTCCCACGGGGAGGCTTTCTATGAAAAAATACACCAAGACCGAGTACTATGACATAGCCAGTATGTTTGTGTCTGGTATTGCTTATCGCTTGGGGAAGAACCTCTTTCACTTACTGCCTGTGGCGGACGTGTTGCTCAATGTTTATCAAAGAGAGGTGAATACGCACAGTGGGGTCCTAGAGCCAAAAAGAATTAT
>DOKV01000141.1 GCA_003510765.1 Clostridiaceae bacterium
ATTTACACTGCACTTTTCATTGCTTTAGGGCTCCTTGTGCCTCAATTTTTCCATTTCTTTGGGGGCACTGGGCCTATTTTTCTACCCATGCACATCCCTGTACTTTTGTCAGGATTCTTCCTAGGCAAAAGAGCTGGTCTACTGGTGGGGCTTGTGACACCAATGCTTAGTAGTATGCTCACGGGGATGCCCGCCGTGCCCATTCTTTATTTCATGGTGGCCGAACTCATGGCTTATGGCTTCATGGCAGGCTACCTCTATAAGGAGAGGGATCTTTCTGTGATCCCGGCCCTTCTTTTCTCCATGATTTTGGGTCGGATCATCCTTGCCCTGGCGGTATTCACCCTGCAGCCTCTTTTAGGACTTACCTTATCTCCTTTAGGGTACCTCACTGGGGCTATAACCTCTGGACTACCCGGCATGCTCCTTCAGCTCTTCTTCATCCCCACAATAGTAAAACTTTTAGAAAAGGCAGGTGTTTTCCATGGACCTAGCAAAGCTCCAGCTACTGAAAGATCATGAGAAAAGCTGCCTGATCTTCCAAGGAGATGTGCTCATCTATAGCGCAAACTTCATTGGCGTAAAACCCCTCCTACAGTTTATGGAGACTTTAAACGGAGTGCATCCACCCAAAGACTTGATCTTGGTGGATAAAGTCATTGGCAAAGCGGCTCTTCTTCTAGCCGTATATCTGGGTATTCGTGAGATTTATACCCCTGTGACCAGTGAAGCTGCCCTAGAGGCTGCAACATTTCATCAGGTGAACCTATATAGTGAAACCAGGGTACCCTATATCCTCAACCGAACTCAAGATGGCTTGTGTCCATTGGAGCAGTCCGTTGTAAAAACCATGGATCCTAAGGAAGCCTTGTTAAATATCAAAGCCGCCATTAAGATCCTCATGGCAAAAAAGCCATCCTCTTAAAGAGTTCTCGTTCCGCTAAAAAAGCAGTTTCTGTTAAAGAAACTGCTTTTTATAGTCCGAAGGCGTTTGCCCTATAACTGTTCGAAAAACCTTAGAAAAATAATGCTGATTTTTAAACCCACTTCTTTCAGAGACCTCTAGAATCGTCATTTTGGGATGGGATTCAAGGAGTGTCACGGCTACTTCCATGCGTAGCTTTGTCAAAAGCTCCGAAAAGGTCAAACCTGTTTCTTTTTTTAAGTAACGACTTAGATAAGAGGAACTCACATGAAGGCTTTTCGAGAGCTCTTGCAAGGAAAAATCAGCATTGGCCACTTGTGCATAAAGAATCTTCAAGATGTCTTGGACCAATGTTTCCTGGGCACCATAGACCTCTTCTGGTCTTCTTTTTTCTTCTTGCTTTTTCTCATGGATTACTTCTGCCAATACCTTTAAGAGCTTCTCTTCTTGGATGGGCTTCAGGAGATAATCATGGGCTTTTAATTGTAGGGCATTCATTTTATGCATGAAAAAAGAATGCCTCTCATGCCTTGGGTCATATAATAGGTTCCATGCTTATTCACCTAATTTCTAAACATCTAAAGGAAATACCATAGATGCTGCAACTACAAAGGCTCACTACCTTCTCCATGTTCCTTGATAAACTGATCTTGGATGATTCATGAGTAGGTGCTGTTTCGGCTAAACTCATTGAGTGTAACATCAGAATATTTTTCAGTCTATCACCTAATGGGTTACTGTGTATACTCCTTAACTTCTTAGGGCTTAAATGGTCTGAAGCCCATTACTTTGTATAGGGAAGCATCTAGCTCATCTTTTTATGGATTTAATCCTGCTTTTACCAACTTTTTAAAGCACTCTCTAGGAAGAATCCTGTACAATAGACTATAGAGAACCCAAGAAAGGAGATCCCCATGGCATCATTAAAAGACTTTCTCATCCACCACAAGCAAAAAACCATTACTTTGGAAAAACTTGAAGAAGCTTCTTTAAGCCTTGGGGCGACCTATGAAGACTTTTGTATAGACATGCGCCACTTGGAAGCCCTTGGTGTACTCCAACGAATCGCTTCCAAAGGCCAAAGTCTTCGTCCCGAAGGTTTTGGCAATGGCTATCGCATTCATCGCCATCTCCTTCTAGAAGACCATCATAAAACCCTCCAAAAGTATCGACTGCTTTTCCACGAGGCCATGGATCTTTCTGCTTATTATGCCCTTGCTAAAGAAGCCTTTTCCAAAGATCTGCCCTATTTGGAGAAGTTGAATACATACCTAAGCACCCAAGGTCTTCCAGAGGAAGGCGCTCCTGCTCCTTTACGGAGCTATGCCTTGGTGGGCAATGAAAAATGGATCCAAGAAGAGGGAGGGAAAGAGCTCCTCACAAGGGTGGGACTTTACGATGCCCTACGCATCTACCCCGTGGCAGACCCCTTAATGTTTGCCATTCACCCTGAGAGCTTCCAAAGAGCCCATCACCTTCATCTCATCGTGGAGAACAAAACCACCTTTGAAGGGTTGCTCCCTGTCTTAAGGGAAACGGCTTTTTCCACCCTACTCTATGGTCAAGGAAAAGCCATCTTAAAGAGCATTGAGCTCTTTCCCCTTCAATGTCCCTTGGAAGGCACTCATCAATTCCTCTACTTTGGAGACTTGGACCGAGAAGGCATCCTCATCTATCACCTCCTGAGAAAACGGTGGCCCGTTGCCTTGGCAGTGCCCTTTTATGAGGCATGCCTTCAAAAAGCAGCCACCCGAGGAAAAACCTATCAAAAAGAAAATACTGAAGCCATGGAAGAGTTCTTCGCTTCCTTTTCCCCGGCAAAGCAAGCACACATCAAAGCCCTCCTGGAAGATGACTTTTATTATCCCCAGGAAATTCTCACCGCGAAAGAACTACAACACCTCTGGAGGAATACACCATGGACCACATAGCGCAGCAAGCACTCTTGGAAAACTATGGAGAACGGGTGCGCCGTATGGGGCTTTTTGAACCCTTACAAGACTTAGACAGAAAACGAGAACAAGATGGTAGAAATCAACCCGTGGACCTAAAAGGCATGGG
>DOKV01000151.1 GCA_003510765.1 Clostridiaceae bacterium
CTATTTCTACACCAGAACTTCCCTCTTCACACTTCTTTTTAACTTCAAAAAATGGTGTGTACACCAATATTATCGGACCCTTACTCCACTTCTCTCCTCCATCTATACTTCCAAAATCTCTTTATGTCCCCTCACCAAGGGCGTAAGAAAGCCACCCATCTTTTTTTCAACACATGGGTGGCTTTCTATCATTGATTCATCTACAGTAGCAATCGGATGCTCTTTGGCATGGTCACCCCAAAGAAGTGCTCTCCTGAAGTGCTAATTATTTAAAAGAGAAGTTCTCCCACGCGATATCCCATGGGCAGTGCTTCTTCTTGAAGGAATTGGAAGCTTTCATCTTGCAAGATGGGTAAAAAGGCTTCAAATGGGATTCTGGTGAACTCGCTGGCATAGCTACTGGCGCCAAACCACTTCCCTTCCTTACTGCTTAAGTTGAGGTTTCTGGCAAACTTCGTTTGATTGGAGCAATCATGCACCGCCAAGTCCCATTGTTCTGTTTCTGCCATCTTCATGAATTTCAAGGTCAGTTCCCTACTCCAGATAGGCGAAATATAGCCATGGCGGGCAATGTACATATTCTCCCCTTCATAATTGCCGATGTTGTTGGCGTTGAGATGAAGCTCTGCACAATTGATGAAGTCTAGTCCGGTGGCTAAAATACGTTCTTTCTTCTTCATGAATGCGTCAAAGAACTCTGGTGTCATGGGCGTTTCGATGCCTACACTCTTGATGTACTTCTTGGCGATTTTGATCTTCTCAATGACCTGGTCTGCACAGTTGGCCGCTCCTAGGTTGAATCGAATCTCATCTAGTCCCGCTTCCCCTAGAGCTTTCAGGCTCTCTTCCGTGGCCAACAGCCCATTGGTATACAGGTGCTGATAGACCTTGGCTTCCTTAAACCTTTGGATGATGCTGTAGTATTTTTCAATCTCCATGAATGGCTCTAAATACACATAGCAGACTCCTGTGGGTTTTTTGTGCACCGACAATAGAAGATCGATGTCTTTCTCGTAGAACTTGGTGCCTCCGATTTCCCACATCCCTTCTCCCACAGGTGGAATCTGATGGAGCTCCCCATAGTTATAGCAAAACTTACATTCAATGTTACAGGTATTGGTTTTTCGAATGGCACTAAGGCCTGTTCCTACAAGGCAAGATTTACACCCTTGGGGGAATTTCTCGTCGTTGCCCACATAAAGAGTGCGCTTTGCCAAAGTTTTCAGCTCTTTGATTTCTGCCATGAGCTGATCGTTTCGATGGTCTATGGTTTCTTCGATTTGGGCAAAAGTAGCGTAGACAATCTCTTGCTGCTTCACCAAGAGCTCTTCTTCCTCTGGTAACATGGCGAAAAACTCAAACCACTGTAATGCATCTTTCTTAGATATTTTCATCTTCTTCTCCCTATACAATCTTTCCCTAGCTGATCCAGTAAAAAGACTGTCCCCTTTTATTTCATCTCTTTATCATACCTTTTTTATTGACACTTTGCACAGTTTTCTTTTCTCTTAACAAAAAAGCGCTTCTCATCCATAGAGTAAAGTCACTGATACTGTCCGAAAGGAAAAGAAACGAAAATCTTCCATACCCTGTTGGTACAAAAAAACTTTAAACAAGATCTAGCGGTGCGCAATAAAAAGTTTACCGTGCACCGCCTTTTCAGTATTTAGTATTTTATTCTCTCACCACCATTTCTACGTCATCTCTTTAAATCAAGAGATTTAATCTCCATAGATCTTTGTGATTCTAATGACTAATCTGTAAATTTGATTTCCGTGCACATCTCATCATCAAAACCAGTGCTTGGAGATATTGACCCAACTAAAAAAAGCAGCTCCCCTCATCATAAGGGAAGCTGCTTACATTTCTGGCGGAGAGAGAGGGATGCTTCAAAGGTACGGATTACACGATTTATGAAAAACCTCACCTGGCGGTAGACCTCTCAGCAATCAGCGAACCTATATCGGAGAAGCCAGTATTGGAAAGACCTATGTTGGAAACTCCAATACTGGATAACCAGTGTTGGAGAAACCTACGTTGGGAAATCCAACGCAATTAAATACTAAGAAAACAAATATGAATCCATTAATGACTAAGAGATTAAGTAAACATCCATCAATCCCTGATCCATCAAGAAAAGCCACCATTGAGAAGGATGAGATGAGATTGGACGCTTATTCCATCAAGGAGACCATCCAAGAGAAAATCGAATACGAGTTTATTGTTAAGCGTTTCGACAAAGACCGTCTCGATGAAATCGTGGACCTGATGGTGGAGACTCTCTGTTCCAAGCGAGAATCCATCACCGTTGCTGGGGATGATTACCCGGCGGCTTCAGCACATTGACAGCACGCACATCGAATAGGTCTTTGAATGCCTAGATAAAAACACCACCTTCATCAGGAACATTAAGAAATACTTGCTGACGACGTTATTCAACGCACCATCAACAATCGACAGCTACTACACCGCGCTGGTGAAGCATGATCTTTACGGACCAGGCTCACACTTCTATCAAGATCTCGGAAGACTGATGAAGTCTAATGAATGAGTATAGTGTCCTAAATCGGATGTGTTTATTAGCTCATGGAATTCTCAGCTAGTGCTTTTACAGCATTGATAACCATTGCCCACGTAAGGTCAGCTGCATAGAAGTATTTCTTTTGGTATTTTTGCCAGAGATCAGTCATTGTCTCATTTCCCATTATGAAATCAATAGTATTCATAACTCCCTCTGACATCTGTTCGGTAGTACCGCGTTTTTCTGCTGTCTTATTCAATGCTGTCTTAAAAATGTTTGCGTCGAAGGTTTGGGTATTGGTCAGGACATATACATCGTAAAAATCTCTCATGCGGGTATT
>DOKV01000033.1 GCA_003510765.1 Clostridiaceae bacterium
ATACTGTCCTTCTAAAACATCAAAGGAATCCACAGGGTCATGGACCAAGGAGGCCACTTCTTCATCGGTCAATACCACATACTTTTGAGCAATGGTCAACACCGCTGCTTGCAAAAGATTGTTCGGCGTTAAAGGACGTAACCTCTCAAACTTCTCATCTAGTCCTCCTAGCTCTTCATGAAGGATGCCTTTGCGCAGCTCATGAATCTCATAAAGGCGTTCTAGACTTTCCAGCTCCCCTTCATAACTGACTAAAGTGGTTTCATTCTCTAAGGTCTCTATTTCTAAGGATTCTATTTCCATGTCTATTTCTTGTAGGGTACTTGGCTTTTCTTCACTGGCAAAAACATTCTTGGTCTGCACACTGGTGAGCAAGACAACTGTCATCGCTGCGGCAAAAACTTTACTCCATAGTTTCATTTCTTATCCTCCGACTGTTTTTTACACCGAAGCTATCATAAAATATTTTTGTAAAGAAAATATGAAGACCATTCAATTTTTCGCCACATAGAATTAAAGACAGTCTTCACAACTGTCTTCATTCGCTGAAATCAGCGGGTTTTGTCATTCATTTGTCATATATTTTTTCCAGAAAAATTAAGCAAGGTAAAAGAATGTAAAGAAATAGTGCATCAAACTACCACCCAATATGAACAGATGGAAAATTTCATGAAATCCAAACAGCTTGGATACATTGGGCTTTTTGATCATGTAGATGACGCCACCTATGCTATAGAGAATCCCTCCTAAAAGAAGTAGGTAAAACCCTCCTTGGGGAATGCTCCGATAGACGTCGCCAATGAAAAAGATCACCATCCAGCCCATCAATAAGTAGAAGCTGGTGTAAATGGCTCTTGGAATGCCTTGGATGAAGATCTTAGATAAGATGCCAAATAGTGCAATGCCCCACACGACACTTAAGATGACCACTCTTTGGGTACCCGCTAATACCATCAAACACATGGGGGTATAACTGCCGGCAATGAGCACATAGATCATGCTGTGATCCAGTTTTTTCAGGCGTCCTATGACCTTGTCACTGCCCTGGTACCCATGATAAATACCACTGGCCAAATATAAGAGCACCAAACTTAAACCGAAAATCACCACACCCACGATGCTTTTCACCGAAGCTTCCGTTATCACTCTGTGTACCAGCATCACCAAGGTGCCCACAAAGAAAAATATCGCGCCGCCCAAATGGGTCCAGGCATTTACAGGTTCTCTTAACCTACTCTTACTCATTTCTTCTTCCTCCATGTAGTTTCATAAACTATGTCTTGTCTTATCTGTATTATACACCCTGAGAGAAAAAATGCAATATTGAAATGTACAGAAGTATACCTTATGATAAGAACAAGTAGTTTTTAAAATCACCTAATTCACTTAGAGGAGCGATGAACATGTCCCTAGCACCTTTCATGACCCTACCCAAAATCAGTGAGCTGCCAGATTTTGGTCTCTATATGGACCAAGTCATGACCCTCATGGAGAAAACCTATCCCAAAAAACCTTTGACCAAAACCATGATCAACAATTATACCAAAGATCGCATTTTGTTTCCCTCAGAAAAAAAGAAATACACCCGGGAACACCTGATGCTTCTGTCCCTCATTCAAGTATTGAAGCGCACCTTGAGTTTGCCCGAGATTAAAGTCCTCCTTTCGCCCATCAGTGCGGACCTCTCCAAAGGTGAAAAAGCCTCCCTGTATACCCTTTATGAGACCTTCTATACCCTGTTCCATGGTGCCCTTCTCCTGGCTGAAGAAACCAAAGGTTCCTTGGAAGCCCAAAGTCCCCAAAAAGAGGTCCGTATTCTACTTCATGCCCTTCTTTCCAGCTATTTTGCAGAAGAAACAGAAAAGCTCATCAATACCCTCGCTTAAAAAATTGTAAACATTTCCATCTAGGAAGTGTTTACAATTTTTTCTTTTGGGCTTCATAAGGACTTCAGAGGGCTCTTCTATAATAGGTCCATAGAGAGAAGAAGAGGGTGCTCTGCGCCCCACAAAGTAAAGAAGAAATGAAGTGATTGTATGAATACCATCGCCCTGGGTGCTGTGCACCTAAACGTCAACAACATGGACCTCATGAAAGCCTATTACGAACACTTAGGCTTAAGAGCCCACCGCCTTGGTGGTGTAGTGATCCTTTATGGGGGAGATTTTCCACTGTTGGTCCTCCATGAAACCTATAAAACGAGAAAACACGAAGTGGGTCTCTACCACTTCGCCATCAAAGTGCCCAGCCGAGAAGACCTGGGGAACATCCTCTATCATCTGGCCAAGGAAAAAATTCCTGTCACAGGATTTTCGGACCATCATGTGTCTGAAGCCATCTATCTTCAGGATCCTGAGGGCAATGGTATTGAAATTTATCATGACAGGCCCAAAGAACTTTGGCTAAAAAGAGGCCAAATCCACATGAGTACAGAGCCCATGGATGTACAAGAGGTGCTAAAAAGCCGCACCACCGATGATTTTCTTGGGTTTCCACTGGGGACCCATATGGGGCACATCCACTTGCATGTCCTGGATTTAGAAGCTTCAGAAGCTTTTTATGAAAAGACCCTGGGCCTTGAAAAAGTCTTCACCTATCCCAATGCTGGGTTTTATTCCAGGGATGGCTATCACCATCATGTGGCCATGAATCTTTGGCTACCAGGGGATCCTAGCCAAAAGGAAGACCGTTATCCAGGCCTTCATGCCTTTTCCATTCATTTGGAAGAAGGGGTCTATGATGACCTTTTCCCAGATCATAGCACCCAAAAAGAACTCCGAGACCCTAGTAATCTATTGGTGAAAGTCCATCGAGGACTACGCCCCAAAGAACTACTTTAGCTTCCTCCTACTTGAAATATACTTTCTCTTTTTGTATATTTCAGTAATTTTAAACCCCGAAGGCCTAGGCCTTCGGGGTTTTCCTCTACTAAAATTGATCTTTGTTAATATATGCCGTTTCAATCATCTCTTTGATGTACCCTTTTCGATAAGCATTGACCAGTTGAAGAAGATCCTCCACTTGGGATTTCAGCTCCCTACCTGTATCTGTATCTGCCACCCGTCTTCGACTGCTGACACTCTCCAGCACCGTCACCGTGGAGATGATGTCCTTTTCTTCCAAGATGGCTTTCTTTGTGGACTCAAAGGGTTCATGACTCACAAGATTCATCCCATGGGAATTGTAGATGAGGGTATACCCTGCAATGCCTGTTTCCTTTTGATAAGCCTTGGCAAAGCCGCCATCGATGACCAAGAGCTTCCCTCCTGCCTTAATGGGACTTTCCCCCTTGACCACTTTCACCGGTACATGACCATTGATGAGATGGGCATCTTGAAGATTTAGCCCAAAGTCTGCAAGGATCTTATCGATCCACTCCACCTTCTCTCGATCCACGTAATAAGGATTCTTCTCTTCCACATGGGTTTCCTTCTCTTCAATGTAATATCTCTCAAAGGTGGCCATCTTTTTCTTCCCAAAGAGAGGAGAGGCTGGTCCGCACCATAAATACCACATGGCATCTAGGCCTCGTTCTCGAAGGATGGGGTCGTTGTTGAAGTATCCTTGCCTAGCCAATCGATCCAGTTCATCCAACGCCTTTTTCCCTCGATAGGATTTTCCATGGAGGGTGATGGGCATGAAAGAGCCATCTTCTTCCATGGGAATGCACCCATGGAGAAGAAGATTTCCGTTGAAAACCTTGTACATGCTTCCCTTGGAATATAGGAGCTTCACATGCTCATTGAGCCTTGGGGAGTGCATGAAGCTTCTTTTCAAGCGCTCCACAATTTCCTTTTCTTCTTCTGTCAAAATGAAGGGATTTTCTTTGTCTATGGTGGGAAATTCCGTGGAATTTAACGGATATTCCACCTCTCCTATGAGGATGGTCCCCTTTTCATAGTCGATCATATCTAAAAGCATCCGATCGTTCATTTGATACTCTGGATGTCTATAGATAATTTCCGCTTCCAGCTTCATCTGAATGAGGAAGATGGCTTTATGAATCTTTGCGGTGAGTTCCAATTCCTTCTGATTTTTCTCTGTGACCTCCACCCCTCTTGGCATGAACTTTTTCAGTTCGTCACTGCCATAGGTGTCCATGGCAAAGGTGGCCAAGGGGAGAAGATTTATGCCATAGCGGTCTTCTAACAGCTCCAGATGGTTATAACGTGCCGTGATTCTAATCACATTGGCAATGAGTGCTTCGTTGCCAGCACAGGCTCCCATCCAGACCATGTCGTGGTTGCCCCATTGAATATCTAAAGCATGGTACTCCTTGAGCATATCCATGATGATGTCTGCCCCTGGTCCTCGATCATAGATGTCTCCAATGATGTGAAGCCGATCCACCGCAAAGCGCTGAATCAAATTGCAAATGGCCACAATAAAGGCTCTCGCACGATCCAGATCAATGATGGTATCAATGATCTTATTATAGTAATCATACTTATTGATCCGCTCTTCATTCTCATTGAGGAGTTCATCTAAGATGTAGGCAAACTCCCTGGGAAAGGCCTTTCTTACTTTGGACCTGGTATATTTTGAGGATACCCGTTTACACACTTCGATAAGGCGGAACAGGTGCACTTTATACCAGTCGTTGACTTCACGTTCATTGATGTCCAGCATATCCAGCTTTTCCCTGGGATAATAGATCAGCGTGGCCAAGGCCCGCTTTTCTGATTCTCGTAAGGTATTGCCATAGATGTCGTTGATTTTATTGCGAATAACCCCCGATGCATTTTTCAGCACATGACGAAAAGATTCATACTCTCCATGAATGTCTGATAAATAATGCTCTGTTCCCTTGGGCAAATCCAAGATTGCCTGCAGGTTGATGATCTCCGTGGTGGCTGCATCAATGGTTGGATACTGCTTAGACAGTAACATCAAATAATCCAGATCTCGCACCACTTCAACCTCTTTTCCCGTCAGTTCATTTGTCATCGTAACGCCCCCCCATAACGAATACTAATCTCATTCTTCTTTCTAGTATACTATAGAAACCCTTTTCATCCCATGTACTTTTTATGTTTCTTCACAGCTTTAACAAAAATATCCCAAGAATTCCTTTCCCTTTATGATCTCTATGGTTTTTGTATTGATGAACGCTGCTCTCTATGAGATAATATGTTCTATAGCATAATATTAAGATTATTCTCTAAACTCTATACAAAAGGTGGGACACTATGCATACATGGATACGGCCACATGATCCTAGCGGCATGAATAATGGCATTAATGATGGAAGCATTTACACATTCAAAGAACGCAAATATGAAAGTTTGGCTCGAGAGATTCTCCAAAATTCCATTGATGAACGACTAGACCAAAATCAGCCTGTTGTGGTGGAATTTTCCCTTTTCCATTATCCAGTGAAAGATCTGCCCGAAGTGGTGCACTACAAAAAACTTTATCAAGACAGCCTCCACTATTGGCAAGACAATCATCAAGAAAATGCAAAGGATTTTTTTACCCATGCCTTAGCGCTTTTGGAAAAAGAAACCATCCCCATATTAAGAATCTCCGACTTTAACACCAAAGGAGTAAAAGGCTCCTCTGTCACAACCATCAACTCCTCCAAAGACATCAGCCCCTGGTATAATCTTTTGAAATCCGAAGGGTCTTCCTCAAAAGGTGCCACCCAAGGAGGTAGCTTTGGCATTGGAAAGAATGCCACCTTTGCGACCTCTTCTTTGCGTACAGTGTTTTATTCCACATGGGATGAGGAGGGTACCAAAGCTCACGAAGGTATTGCCAAACTTGCCTCCATCTTCAAAGAGCAAAAAGCCTATGCAGCCAAAGCCTTCTATGGTGATGTGTATCATGAAAAGAGCACAGCCATCCCCTCTCTCTTATCCTTAGACCCTTCTTTTCGGCGCGCTGATTATGGCACCGATATTTACATCTTTGGATTTGAGACAGAAGAGGATTGGACCCTACGGATGGTTTTATCTATCCTCTCTGATTTCTTTTTGCCTATTCATGAAGATCATCTCAAAGTCTCTCTTAATGGAGAGTCCATATGTAGTGCCACTTTACCTGAGATCTACGACAAATATATGCTGGAAGCTGAAAAAGGAGCCCTTACTTCTACACAAAGACAAGAGCTAGCTTATGCAAGAAACTACTATGAAGTGGCTACCAGTGAAAAAACCCTTACTTTTTATAAGGATTTCTCCCCTTTAGGCCAGGCAAAACTTCGTGTACTCTATGATCCTGATTTTGATCGAAAAGTCATGCGTACGCGAAAGACAGGCATGAAGCTCTTTAGTCATGGGCATATCAGCTCCTCCATTGGATTCTCAGGCATTGTCTCTTTAGAAGGAGAAGAATTAAACAAGTCTTTCCGTAAGATGGAAAACCCTGCCCATACTGCTTGGTCTCCTGACCATGTGGATACCCCAAAAGAAAAAAGTGCATCCAAGAAGCTCCTACAAGAGTTCAATAAATGGATCAAAGAGGTCATCTTAGACAATGCCTATGATAAAACCTTGGAAACTCAAGAAGTAGAAGGTCTAGGTGCATACCTTCCTTCTATACAAAAAGAAGCCCCAGGCGCTGAGGAAAAGGAAATCCTCTCTGCTCAAGTAAAAGACATCCGAAAGTACGAAAAATCTAAAGAAGAGCTGAAAAAACTTCGATATGAATCCTTGAAAGAAACCCTGGGAAAGAGCTTTCAGGAGGGTGATGAAGGCGCAGTTTTTAGTGGACAGAAAGACAAAAGTCAACAAAAGGGTGGTCAAGGCGCCCCCCATAGTGGAGGCACTGCTGAAGGCACCGCCACTACCCTGAAGAAAATGCCAGGGAAACTATATAGCTCAAGACTCGTGAAGACCGAGAATCATCTCCTTCTTTTTCTCACCCCAAAAAAGAATCTGGAAAAAGCCATGCTCTTTTTATCCGTGTCTCGTGAAATTGGAAACAGCCCCTTGGAGATTCAAGAAGCGGTCCATTTGCATAAGGGCAAGGCCTATGCCCTGGATAAAAACCATATTACCCTTGGTGATTTGCCCGCACATGAACAAGTCCCCGTGAAAATTGTTTTAAAAGAACCTGGAACCTATGCCTTGGAGGTGATCCTGTATGAACGTCAGTCCCAATAGATTGTTTTCTCATCCAGTTTTATGGTTCTTGAGTGATGACTATACAAAAGGAAGCTTTGATCTAAACTATACCCACGAACAAAGCTTCCATGAACTCACCCTCCATTGTCATTTTTCTCTAGATAACCAAGAACTCCTTCAGCAAATAGAGCGGAAAGAAGTGGCTTATGCATTACATGTGGAGTGTCCTTTGACCATGTACCGT
>DOKV01000111.1 GCA_003510765.1 Clostridiaceae bacterium
ACAATTAACATGTCAAAAGGCACCCCTCGCCCGAAGCCGATTCATCTCATGACTGAAGTCACGAGTGTTCTCGGCTAATCTATAAAACAAAAAAGTACCTTGAAAAAAACAAAAAAATGACACAGCCTCTTGGTACAGTAAGAGTGTAAAAGAAAACCACACAAATTAAGGAGGAAATGAACATGAAAAAAGTAAGAAATCTTGTCACAGCTAGTGCACTGATGGTGGCCATGGGGATCACCTCTTTCACCGTCTTTGCAGCAGCCAAGTATGACTCACCAAAAGAAGCGGTTTCTGCCATCACAGGTCTTAGCGTTGAAGAGGTAGACGCCTTAAGAACAGAGGAAGGACAAACCTACGGAGAAATTGCGGAAGCAGAAGGTGTTTTAGAAGCTTTCAAGGAAGAGCTCCTAGAGCAAAAGAAAGAAGTTCTTGAAAGACGCGTAGCAGAAGAGCGCATCACTCAAGAAAAAGCCGATGAGATCCTAGCTAGAATGGAAGAACAAAGCTTAAACTGTACGGGTAGAGGAAATGCCCAAGGCATGATGTTTAAAGGAGAAGGCTTGGCGTTTGGTGAAGGCAATGGTCTGAAAAACGGTGAAGGTTATGGCGAAAAGAGAGGAAATGGCCTTCGAAATGGTGAAGGTGCTGGCAACGGACCTCTAGACGGTACTGGCCATGGCATGAACAAAGGACAAGGTAGAAATAGATAACGATACTAAAAAAAGTACCACTTGGTACTTTTTTAGTAGTTGACATTTCAAAATTATTGTAGGAAATAGCCAGAAAACAAAATTTTGTCACAAGTATCATGTACCATAGACGTATCAAAGGAGGTGAACTCAGTGAAAAATAGATTCAAAGGTTTGGCGGTGCTCCTTTTGGTTTTTATCCTTGGTATTTCAACACTAACGGTATTTGCCAATGAGAATGGGACAAAAGAACTACAAGAAACTTTCCAAACCATTCAAGATCGCTTCGGACGACCATTTATGCATAGTCCAGGATGGCGTTTTGAATCCAAGGAAAAAGCTATAGAGAGACATCGTGAGATTCTAGAAGAACGTATCGCACAAGGACTCATGACAAAAGAAGAAGCGGAAGAACTTTTACTTCGCATGGAAGAAAGACGAAGAACTTGTCATGACTTTGAGGATGATCTTTCGTATAGAAGAGGATCCAGAAGAATGTGGTTCCAACCATAAATGAAGATTGAAGAAGCATAGACTTCTCCAAGTAAGGGCACCAAGTGGTGCCTTTTTTTTACTGTAGATTATAAGTGGGGTCTTGGCCGTTCTTCTTCATAGATAGGTGGACCACTTCTCCACCAAATCATCCAAGGACCATGCAGCGTTGGCTGGACTTGTACTGGGTAAAACATGATATGGAATTGTCATCTTGGGAAGGATGTATTTATCATAGTATTTCTTGGCGGATTGTCCATTTAATAGAATGCGTTCAATGGGGGCCTTTTGAAGAATTGGGGAGAGATCGTTGATCTTAACGTCCCCGATGCTATCATCAGCAGAACCACGAATGGTACAAGAAGAAATCACATCCCAAAGAGCAAGATCATGGGCTTTCAGGAAAGCTTCCTTTTCCAGGACAGAGCTTAGAGAACCCTCTTCTCCATAAATACGTTGAAGCATTGGCCAGAAACGGTTTCGTGGATGCGCATAATAAGAATCCTCTTCCCGTGATTTCACGGAAGGGAAACTTCCTAAGATAAGAATTTTGGCATGGGCGTTAAAGATGGGCGCCAAGGGATGATGAATGATCGGTTTATTAGATTTCATTGCAAACTCCTTTTTGTGAAGCATCTTGGTCTTTTCACTAGTCTATTTCCTTGGTATAATGGCTTAAAATAAGCATTTATAGGAGATGGATATGGAAAAAACATTGGTACTTATTAAGCCTGATGCAGTGGAAAGAAACCTCATTGGGAAAATCATTGCCTTATACGAAGCACAAAATTTAAAAGTGACCCACCTACGGCTGGTCCAAGCAGATGAAGAGCTGGCCACCAAGCACTATGAAGAGCATGTGGGAAGACCTTATTTCCCACCCCTTCTCACCTATATCACCAGAAGCCCCTTGGTAGCCTTGGTTTTAGAAGGAGAAGAAGCCATTCAAAAAGTGCGCGCCATCAACGGAAAAACCAATCCAGAAGACGCCGAGGAAGGCACTGTTCGTAAGCTTTATGGGGTGAATAATCGTGAAAATACGGTCCATGCCTCAGACTCTAAAGAGAGCGCAGAAAGAGAAATGGCTATTTGGTTTTAATCAGGTGCAAAAGGACTGCTGAGATTCAGCAGTCCTTTTGTTTTTAGGTTTTTTTCGATGAAGCACTTCAGAAAGCTTGGTCTCTTGGTGCCGCATAATCCGTTTATAATTGGGCAGGTGGAGAGAAAAGCTTAAGAGTGCCCCTAAACTGGTGACAAGAAGTGCCAGTGGACCAAAATCTAGGATCACCGTAAGGCAGATGACATAGACGGTTAAGGCTAAGGTACCCAGGATCACATAATCAGAGATCAAGGTCACAGAGATGATGACCAGGAGACCAATGAGTCCATAGAGTGGATGAAACCCAAAGAGAATCCCCACTAATGTAGCCGTGCCCTTGCCCCCTTTAAAGTTCATAAAGAAAGGATAGATATGGCCAAGGATGGCGAAGTAGCCATTGAGATAAAGAAGGAAAGCTCCTTGTTTATCAAGGGATAACTCAAAGAGTACTTTCACCAGCACCACAGAGAGGACCCCTTTCAAGATATCGATGAGGGCCACTGCGATGCCAAACTTCCAACCAAGGGATTCCACCGCATTGGATGCGCCAGCATTTCCCTTCCCCATGGTCCTAATATCCACTTTTTTTAAAGCTTTACCAAGAAGATAAGCCGCTTGAATGTTGCCCATGAGATAACCGATGATACTAACGATAAGAATTTCTTTCATAATCTCCCCTATAGGACCTCTTCAAAGGTCAAAGATTTCATTTATGGGATCTTTTTAGGGCATAAATGTCTTGAAGAAGTGGCTGCAGGTCATTCATGTTGGTGAAATCCACCTCACGATAAAACACCGCAAGCATACCCTTTTCATCTTCATTAAGTGGGGTTCCCCTCTTCTTTTTATGATCAATGCGCATTTTAAGAAGGCGCATTAAAAATTTATCTAACTTCCCTAAACGCTGATAATGGAATCCACCTCTAAGATAATAGAAGGAAATGGATGGACCTTCAAGACCCACGAGATTTTTGCCATAGACGTCTTGTTTCACCGCATCAGAAGGCAGGGAAAGTCCAGTGGTGAAGACCAATAGATGGCGTAAGGCTTCTAAGGGCAAACGGTTCTGTAAGCTTTTGAACCCATCAATACCCGAAGCGTAGAGCCCTCCACCATAAATCAGTGTATCCTTCCCTTGGGTGAATTTTTCGAAGTCTTTGATGTCCTCAAGTTTATGAGCTTGAATGCTTAGCTGTTCTGCCAAGGAGTGGGCATATTTTTCTGTAAATCCAGTTTTAGAACTGTAGATGAGCATTGGGTTCATAGAGAAGCCCCCTTTTTTGGTTTCTTACTGAAAAGATCACACGGTGACAGTTCTAGTTAAGGGGTAATAAAAGGCACTTAGTCCTCTTCAAAAACAGGAATGTCCAGTTCCTCATCTTGGAGCTGGTAGCCACTCATGAGAAAATCTAAGATATCCATGGTGCGATAGCCCTCTTTCTGCCTTTTCAAGGTTTTCCGTAAGGTTCTTGCAAGACTACTTGAAAGCTTTGCCATTGTGCGGATGTCTTGGATTTCATAATGCTCTTTGGTGAAGAGACTAGCCAGGGCATCATAAAGGGCTTTCTTATATTGACGGTCTTTTACAGGATCTTTGTGGGGGCCTGTAGGGCCCCGATGGTGTTCCTCACAAAGATACAATGTATTCAGCGGGTACTCTAAGCCCCCTTCTTCTTTATGAATGATGTGGTGCTTGTCCCCGTTTTTCGTGCATTCAAAGCATCTGGTCAAAGCATCACTCCTAGGATTTGGCGTCTTCTTTTTTAGCAAAGTGATAGTTAAACTTAGACGCATCTTCATCTACAATGCGTTGGATAAAGGCATCCATATCTACTTTGCCTTCATCGCCCTTTTCTCTACTGGTGACAGATAAAGTGCTGCTTTCCTGCTCTTGCTCCCCAATGACCACAAAGTATGGAATTTTTTCATTTCTTGCTTCACGAATCTTATAACCAACCTTTTCATTTCGGTCGTCCATCTCCACACGGATGCCACGCTTCTTCATCTTCGCTAGTACTTCGGCTACATAGTCATGGTACTTTTCAGAGATGGGGAGCAGTCTCACTTGAACGGGTGCAAGCCATAAAGGCATGGCGCCGGCATACTTTTCAATGAGGATGGCCAAAGTTCTTTCATAGCAACCGATGGAGGTTCTATGGATGACCAAAGGATGCTTCTTTTGGCCATCTTTATCCACGTAGGTCATATTGAAACGCTCTGGTAAGGCAAAGTCGATTTGTACGGTGATGATGGTATCTTCTTTCCCGTGAACATTCTTCATCTGAAGATCCAGTTTTGGTCCGTAGAAAGCTGCTTCTCCATCTACTTCTATATAAGGAACTTTCGCATGGTCTAGAATCTCTCTCATGGTGTTTTGCGTAGCTTCCCAAGCATCAGGATTATCAATATATTTATGGGTATCTTGTGGATCCCACTTGGAGAATCGATAGGTGATGTCTTCACGAATCCCTAAGACGTCCATGACATAGTTTGTGAGATCTAGAACGCCTCTAAATTCTTCTTCTAACTGGTCAGGTCGAACAATGAGATGTCCTTCTGAAATGGTGAACTGACGGACTCTTGTTAAGCCGTGCATTTCTCCTGAAGATTCATTTCTAAAGAGTGTGGATGTTTCTCCCATTCGTACAGGTAGATCTCGATAGCTGTGTTGGTCGGAGTTATAGATGGCAAATTGGAAAGGACAGGTCATGGGTCTTAAGGCCATCACTTCTCCTTCAACATCATCCCCAAAAAGATCTCCATGGCCATGAGGATCTTGACACATGATGAACATGCCATCTTTATAGTGATCCCAGTGACCAGATACTTTAAAGAGGTCTGATTTACTCATGAGTGGCGTTTGGGTAAATTCATAGCCGTGGCTTTCTTCCAAATCTTCAATGAATCGCTTCATCACTTGAAGAATCTTGGTGCCATTTTTCTTAAAGAGTGGCAGCCCTTGTCCAATCATTTCTGAGGAGGTGAAAATCCCAAGCTCTCTGCCTAGTTTGTTATGGTCTCTTCTCTTGGCTTCTTCAAGCTTTTCAAGATACTCGTCTAAATCTGCTTTCTTTGGGAAGCTGGTGCCATAAATTCTAGAGAGCATTTTGTTCTTTTCAGAACCTCTCCAATAAGCTCCTGCCACTTGGGTGAGTTTGAAGGCTTTCACTTGCTTTGTGGACACAATATGAGGTCCAGCACAAAGGTCTACAAAGTCTCCCATTTTATAGAAAGAAAGCACTTCATCCTCTGGTAAGTCTTGGATGAGTTCTACTTTGTAGGGTTCATCCATCTTTTCCATGAGCGCAATGGCTTCTGCCCTTGGCAAAGTATAAACTTCAAAGTGCATGTTTTCTTTGACAATGTTCTTCATCTCTTTTTCAATGTTTTCTAGATCCTCTGCAGAGAAGCTACCCTCTTTGTCAAAATCATAGTAATAGCCATGCTCAATGGCAGGTCCAATGGCAAGCTTGGCTTCTGGAAATAGTCTTTTCACGGCCAAGGCCAAAATATGAGAGGTGGTATGTCTAAAAGCAAACCGTCCCTCTTCATCGTTGAAGGTGCTGATTTCCAGGGCGCAGTCTTCTGTTAAGGGGTGCCTAAGGTCTACCCTTTCTCCATTGACTTTACCAGCCAAAGCCGCACGGCCAAGACCATCAGAGATGGTAAAAGCAGCATCTTGAACTGTTGCACCAGGTTCAAGTTGTAGTACATTTCCGTCTTTTAAAGTTACATTAATCATTTTTAACTCCTCCAATATAAAATAAAATAGACCCGTCCCTATGAAAGGGACGAGTCATCGCGGTTCCACCCTAATTAAAGCGAGAGTACAAAGACTCTTCACTATCACTCTAACGCCTTAACGCGGCTACACGGGAAAGCTTATATCCTAACAGATTTTCGCTTCCACTCCCAGGGGGTTTTCCAAAAAAGCATTATAGGAACCTTCCAGCCTTGGATTCCCTCTCTACCATAAGTACTTCTTTATACTCGTCCTGTTCAACATGTTCTAGATATGGAATTTCCTATATTATATAAGATATCAAAAGTACCGTCAATGGCTGA
>DOKV01000186.1 GCA_003510765.1 Clostridiaceae bacterium
GGTCCAAATCAACAAATCTTTCCAAAAAACGCTGGTTTTTTCTCTGAAAAACGAGGTTTTTTCACATTTCCTTGTCCAATTTCCATTGTAAAGGATTCCACAGATGAGATGCATTTCTATATTTTAAGAACCGATTCATTCAATCTCTTTTTGCCAGGTAGAAATGGCCACTGGTTCTTGCCCCTCTGTGAAGAAAGCAAGGATGGATGCCCGAACGTATTTTTCCAACGTGCTCCGATGAGCTTTCATAGGATATGTGAGCACCACGGTCCAATGGAGCGGCTGCTCAAAAGCTTTTTCGATGTAGTTTTGAGACAAGATGAATTGCCGCACCGGCGATGGCAAGATGGTGATGAAGTCTGAGGTTTTTGTCATCTCCAGGAGAAAGTCCCAAGACCCTGAGGTGAGCTGAATCTTTGGATTCATTTTTAAAGACTGAAACTTCCTTTGAAGCTGATGGTGAATCATGAAGGATTCATTGAAGATGGCCAGATGTTCATGGCGAAGATCCGTCCATTGAAGCTTCTCTTTGTCCTTGAAGGGATGATTGGGGGACATGAAGGCCGTCAAGGCATCTTTTTGAAGGACGTCTTCTTGAAATACCTGTCCATGGAGATCCGTGGGAGAAAGTAAAACGGCAAAGTCCAATTCGTCTAACGCAAGTAGCCTTTTTAATTCAAAGGCCCCTTCTTCCACGATATCAAAACGTACCAAGGGATTGAGCAAAATGAGTTTGGCCAAAAATTTGGAAAACAGCACCGTGAGAATTAGGGGTGGAATGCCAATACGAACCACCCCCCGCACCATCTTGGACTGCTCCCGAAGCTCTTTGAGCATGCGTTCATGAGCCTCCACCACCTCTTGGGCGTTGGAAAGAAAGTTCTCCCCGGAAGCCGTGAGGCCCACCAGTCGACCATGCTTTCGATAAAATAAATCAATATTTTCCGTTTCCTCAAATTTCAAGATATACTTACTCAGTGCCGGCTGTGAAATGTGTAGCTTCTTTGCCGCTTCACTAAGGTTAAACTCATTGTGTACCACTGTGATGAAGTATTTTAAATGTTCAATATCCATAAGACCCTCCAGAGGAGCTTTCTCTTTTTTCTTCATTGTATCTATAACTTTAAGTTATAGCAAATATAATTTTTTCATCGTGTACATTTGTCCATGTTAACGTTTAAATGGAAGTATAAATCTATGTATGCGCGAAATATTTAATTAGGAGGAATTATGAAAGACGTAGTAATTGTTTCTGCTCAAAGAACTGCCATCGGTGCCTTTGGGGGCGCATTGAAAGATGTGTCCGCGGTGTCCTTAGGTGTCGCTGCAGTGAAAGGCGCTTTAGAGAAAATACAGTTAGATCCAAAAGAAGTGGACGAGGTGATTTTTGGGAATGTTCTTCAAGCAGGCCTTGGTCAAAATGTTTCAAGACAAGTGGCCATCCACGCTGGTATTCCCGTGGAAACCCCTTCCCTCACCATCAACAAAGTTTGTGGCTCAGGACTCAAGGCCGTACAGCTGGCTTATCAAGCCATCGCCATGGGCGAAGCTGACGTGGTCATTGCTGGCGGTACGGAGAACATGTCTCAAGCAGCCTATGTGGTGCCAGGTGCTCGCTTTGGCCTACGCATGGGCAATGGCACTCTGGTGGACACCATGGTCCATGATGGCCTCACGGATATCTTCCACGGCTATCACATGGGCATCACTGCCGAAAACATCGTGGAGCAGTTTGACATCCAGCGGAAAGACCAAGAACTCTTAGCCATTGCCAGCCAAAATAAAGCAGAACAAGCCATTTTAGCTGGTCGCTTTAAAGAAGAGATCACCCCCGTGTCCATTCCACAACGTAAAGGGGATCCCAAAGTTGTGGACCAAGATGAATACCCAAAATTTGGCGCCACGGTGGAGGCCATTGAAAAACTCAGACCAGCCTTTAAGAAAGAGGGTACCGTTACTGCTGCAACGTCCTCAGGGATCAATGATGGGGCTGCAGCGCTCATTGTCATGAGTGCTGAAAAAGCCAAGGCTTTACGCTTGACCCCACTGGTCACCATCAGATCTTCTGCTGCCGCGGGGGTGGATCCCAGCATCATGGGTTGTGGGCCCATTCCTGCCACCAAAAAAGCCCTGGCAAAAGCAGGGTTAACCATGAAAGATATTGGCCTCATTGAAGCCAATGAAGCCTTCGCCGCTCAGGCCTTAGCTGTATTACGAGAACTGGATGCCGATATGAACCTTGTGAACGTCAATGGCGGTGCCATTGCCCTAGGTCACCCCATAGGCGCCAGTGGCGCAAGAATTCTTGTCACCCTCATCCACGAAATGCAAAAGCGAGAGGTTCAGTATGGGCTCGCAACCCTTTGCATCGGTGGTGGTCAGGGAATATCTATGATAGTGGAGAAGTAGTATGAATAAATTAAGAACCATAGAAGAAGCTGTAGCATTGATTAAAGACGGAGACACCCTAATGGTGGGTGGCTTCTTGGCCGTGGGAACCCCCACAAAACTCATCGATGCCATCGTCGACAAAGGCATCAAAGACTTAACCCTCATCTGCAACGACTCCGGTTTTATGGACCGAGGGGTTGGGAAGATGGTGGTGGCAAAGCAGTTTAAGAAAATCATTGCCTCCCATATTGGCACCAACAAAGAGACGGGTCGCCAAATGGTGGCAGGGGAAACAGAAGTTGTCCTGGTGCCTCAAGGCACCTTGATTGAACAAATCCGTGCCGCGGGCTATGGCCTTGGCGGTGTCCTCACGGCTACAGGTCTTGGTACAGAAGTGGAAAAGGGCAAAGATAAAGTGGTGGTAGACGGCAAGGAGTTCTTGTTAGAAAAACCTCTTAAAGCCGATGTGGCCATCATTTTTGGCAATCACGTAGACAAATATGGAAACATCGAATACTACGGAGCCACCAGAAACTTCAACCACATGATGGCTGCCGCTGCAGACATTACCATTGTGGAAGCGCTAAACATCGTAGAAGTAGGCGAACTAGACCCCAATAGAGTCCATACCCCAGGAGTATTTGTGAACTATATCGTGCCAGGAGGTGAAGACTAAGATGATGGATAAAGCACAAGTGCAAGAATACATCGCCAGACGCGTTGCCCATGAACTTCGAGATGGAGACCTGGTGAACCTGGGCATTGGTCTACCTACTAAGGTGGCCAACTATGTCCCTGAGGGAAAAACCATCGTTTTCCAATCAGAAAACGGCTTCGTAGGGCTGGGGCCTTCTCCCTCTGAAGACAACATCGACCCCTTCATCACTAATGCTGGTGGCATGCCTGTGACCATCTTGCCAGGTGGTGTCTTCTTTGACAGCGCCCTCTCCTTTGGCATTATTCGTGGGGGCCATGTGGACCTGACAGTGCTGGGGGCACTTCAAGTGGATGAAGAAGGAAACATCGCCAACTACATGATTCCTGGAAAAATGGTCCCTGGCATGGGTGGTGCCATGGATCTCATCTCTGGCGCAAAGAAGGTCATCGTGGCCATGGAGCATACGGCCAAAGGAAACCCTAAGATCTTAAAGAAGTGCTCCCTTCCCTTAACCGCTGCTCACCAAGTGGACATGATCATCACAGAAATGTGTGTCTTAGCAGTAACGGAAAAAGGCCTCCTCTTAAAGGAACGCAATCCGGACTTCACTATAGAAGATATCCAAGCAGTCACAGACGCACCGCTTCTTGTAAAGGGAGAGGTAAAGCTCATGGGTACACCTCTATAGACTGTAAAACGCTATAAGAAAGCCCTAACTAGTGGCCAGTGAAGCTGCTAGTTAGGGCTTTCTATTTTCACTTTTCCCTCATGAGCTTGGATAACTAAAGAAATAGACATCTCCCAAGGTACCGTCTTCATAAAATGTCCCTGGATAAGCTTTGACCAGCTCATATTTTCCCGTGGTCACTTTATCTATGCTCTTCTCCCAAAATACTGTAGATCCAAGATTTTTGGGGTGCTGCTTCAGCTGCCAGCGACCCGGGTGTAAGGCTAACACCTTCTGAAATGCGAGAAACCCGATGCCTTGACCCCGATACTTATGTAGTACAAAAAACTCTGCCATTTGGAAATCCGTTTCTCGATCCTCTACTTCTGGCAACGTAATGACCATGGCGAATCCACAAAGCTTCCCTTCTACTTTCATAAAGTAGGCCCAACGGTTCTTTTCCACAAAGTAGTAGTCTAAATACTCATATCCATATAAGCCCAGTCCATTGACTTCCGTCTCTTCATACTGAGAAAACTCATAGAGATATTTCTCCAAGAGGTTCATAAGGATTTCTCGGTCTTCTAAGGTTACTTGTACCAGTTCCATAGCCATTACACACCTTTCACTGTCCTTAAAAGTACATTCAGCCACTTCTCTTCTGCACGATTCACACGCACATCCCCTGAGATATATTGTTCTAGGATCTCATATCCCCCCACCTCTTCCACTAAAGTGGCGAAGGATTCCTCCTGGTGTCTATAGAAAACCCGTCCATCCTTTTTATAGGATCCTTGACCATACTTAAAGGACATATAGAAAATGCCCTCTTCTGTGAGGAACCTTTGGTACTTTTTCAGCACCTCTTTTTGCTCCTCATAAGAAAGATGAAGTAGCGTGGCGCAAGCCCAAATGCCCTGAACCCTATCTATTGCTTCGTAGGTTAAGAACTCCTCATGGGCGATGTCGATACCCGTATACTCTTGTGCAAAGCGTACCATTTCCTTTGCGCCATCAAAGGCAGAGACGGCATATCCTTGAGACAAAAAGTATTTCACATCTCGACCTGGGCCACAGCCTGCATCCAAAATCGCTGCCCCTTTTGCCAGATGTCCAAGGAATTTTTCATAATGGACGCCCATATCCAC
>DOKV01000174.1 GCA_003510765.1 Clostridiaceae bacterium
CGCTCTTTGAGCTTTTCCATGAGCAGTGGGGGATTGGTGGCATAGGGGGAAAGATCTCCGTAATCGGAGATGCCCACGGTATCGATGTGTCCAATGAGGACCACAGTCGTTTTACTTTCTTCCTTTTGTCCTTCTAAAGATACCATCAGGGACTGACGACCTAAGGGATCCTCTTCATTCTCCACCAAGAAAATCTTCTCCGGATGTTTTTTAAAATAGGGCAAGGACCGAAGAATCTCTTCAATTTTTATGCTGACGTTGCTTTCTTCAGGGGTGCCCACGACGCTTTTTATGGCCACAAGCTCCTTGGTCAATTGGAGCAGTCGCTGTCCATCTAGTTTCATAGTGATACCTTCCTCTTTTTTATTTGCTTTTATTTTAGTCCACTTTTGCAAAAGATGCCATGGCTATTTTTAAGGAAAGGTTGCGTTACCTATGTCTAGAAGGCTAGCAAAGGGCGCTGGTCCTAGAGATTCAACGATGCTCCTTCTAGTACGGTTCTTTGTCACGAAAGTACAATGAGTAGATTCATAAGAGGTGACAAGATCCCATGACTTCTATAGATGTTGGTCCATGGGATGCGGCCTTGCTCCCATGCTCAGTGTACACAGTGAGCATACTAAAGAAATAAAAAGAGCTACCCACAAATAGCTGGGTAGCTCTTTTTTCATGAGAAAGCATGCTCTTTACTGGTCTTACCAAAGGGGATTAACCTTCCGTAGAGGTTCCAGAGGCATCTTTCGATTTTTTTGGATGATGTTTTCTGCGTACCTTCACGGCCACTGCAGACAGGCCACCGAAAATCACGAGGAATGGAATCAAGTACACCACCACCACCAGGAAGGTGATCATGGCTTCTTGGAAGACGTACATGGAATCCTTTAAGGCATTGGAAAGTCTTTGGAAGAATCCATCATGGATGGTTTCACCGGTGCTGAGCTTGGTTACTTCTTGGAGATAAATGGACACGGTGCTATAAGAGACCGCTTCATCCAAGTAGCGAATTTCGCCCTTCAAACTTTCAATTTGGTAGAGAATATCTTGAAGCCTGGACTCAATTTGAATGATGTCTTCCATCCGGTTGGCCTCATCGTAAAGCTCCAGGAGTCTTTTTCGTTGCGCTTCTAAAGATTCTAGACGGGCAGCGGTATCGTTGTAGTATCTGGTGACATTCACCAGGTTGGAGTTTTCAGAAACCACATGGGCTTGATCTTTCAGATGACTGTTGAACACATAGACTTCCTCTTTGGGAATTCTCACGGTGTATCTGGCAGATTTATAGATGCGCCCTTCACTGGATGGTTGGTTGTATACCTCAGAGTATTCGATGTAACCTTTATGCTCACGAACCAACGCTTCCATAGCTTCCACGGTCTCTTGGAACGACAAGGTCTCAAAATTCAAGGAGTAGGTGCCAATGATTTGATCTCCTTGACCGCCAGGCCTCTCACTGGGGCTCTCTTCGTAATCTCCATCAAACCCTGGTGACTCCGGTGGCATGGGGCTCATGCCTCCAGAGGATTCGGTCTTGTCATGGGCGGTATTTCGCACAAAAAAACTGGTGACAAAAACCCCTACAAAGAGTACCAAAACCAGAGCACTAACGCCCAGTAATATTTTTTTACCTTTCAACATGAATCTCTCCCCCTCACTCGGTGTTTATGTCTATATTGTAAATGCTTTGCCATAGAAAGTAATGACAAATTGATGCCAAAACAGACCCTATGGAGAAAAAATCTTCATAATATTTCGAATATGTACTAGAATAAAGGGAGAAGTTATTTTCTAAAGGAGGTCGTTGGTTCATGGAAGCGCAGAAATCTTTGGCTCTGGACCTGGCCCATGGGCAAAGCTTGAATTATGCCATGGTGGTCAGTAAGGTCCCTTTTCTACAAAAATTCACCTTAAGGAATCTTTTAGAGGAGCCCATAGGCCCTTTGACAGTCACCATTTCCTTTTCAGGGGACGTGGCCAGTCCCTATGAGAACGTGTTGGCCTCATTGCCTGGAGGGGTGGAGGTGGATCTTTGTCCCATAGACATTGCCTTGAGAAAAGAGGTGCTCTTTTCCTTGACCGAGGCCATGACCATGGACATGGAGATTCTCATTCATCAGGAAGATCAGGTGCTCTTAAAAGAAGTGCGAGAGGTGGAGCTTTTGGCCTACAATCAGTGGCAGGGCATGGACACCATGCCAGAAGTGTTGGCAGCCTTTGTGACCCCCAACCATCCAGCCATCGATGACGTGCTGCTAGAAGCGGCAAAGCTCCTGAAAGGTCAAGGGGATGACCCGGCTTTTTTGGGGTATCAACGAAGGGACATTCATGATGTGAGGCTCCAGGTCCATGCCATTTATACGGCTTTGGCCAGGCGAAACTTAAAGTACATCGGTCCTCCAGCGTCCTTCACAAAAAGTGGCCAACGGATCCGGCTCTCCAGTGAAGTCTTAGAGAAGGGCTTTGGCACTTGCTTGGATTTGACCCTACTCATGGCCTCTTGTCTAGAAGCCATTTCTCTGCACCCTTTGTTGATTCTGATTCATGGCCATGCCTTTCTAGGATTTTGGCAAGAAGAGGAGTACTTCACGGAAGCGGTGATCTACGACGGGTCTTCCATCAAAAAACGTGTGGCAGAAGGCATGGCCTACATTGGGCTCCTAGAAACCACCGTGCTTCGAGATGGCGTAGCCATGACCTTTGATGAAGCAGAAGAAGAGGCAAAAAAACATTTTGTCTTGGAGGAGTCCTTCCTTTTGGCTGTGGACGTAAAAAGAGCACGGGCAGGGGGCATTTACCCCTTGCCTGAACGGGTCTTTAAAGACGGACATCTACGTCCTGCAGAAGTTTTAGAACCAAGGCCTCTTGATACTATAGGTCCCAAACGAAAAGACGTGGTGCGGTGGATAGAAGAACCAAAGGAACCCACGGTGTCTAAAGCCACCAGGTGGGAAAGAAAACTTCTGGATTTAAGTCTACGCAACCAACTGTTGAATTATACCCCTGAACGCAAGGGCTTAAGTCTCTTAACCAAGGAGTGCCGCTCCTTAGAAGATGCCCTCTATGAGGGCAAAGAGTTTCTTCTCTTGCCCCGGGTGAAAGACCAAGAAGCCCGAGGGACAGTTCATGCAAGTAGTTATAAAGAACTCCTGTTAACCTATGGGGACCTCTTAGAAGAAGAGTTTTCCCAAGGGAAACTTCGGACCAGGCAGGATGAAGAGTTCCTGTATAAAAAGCTCACCAAGCTCTATAGAGACGCCAAAACCCATATGGAAGAATCAGGGGCAAACCACCTCTTTTTGACCCTGGGTCTTTTGAAGTGGTATGAAAATGGTCGACGCACCAAAGAGCGCTATGCCCCCATCTTACTCCTTCCCGTGGAGCTAAAAAAGAAAGCGGGGAAGCAAAGTTATACCCTTTTTGCACGAGATGAGGATTCTTTGATGAACGTCACCCTCCTGGAAAAGCTGAAAATGGATTTTGGGCTAGACATTCCTTTCTTAGGAGAACTGCCTCAGGATGACAAAGGGGTGGATGTGCAAGAAGTTTTTCGTCGCCTTCGTCAAGGGATCCTGGCCAAGGAAGGGTGGGACGTCCTAGAAGAAGTCCATTTGAGCATCTTTTCTTTTTCTAAGTTTGTCATGTGGCATGACTTGAAAACCCATGGGGAAGACCTGCGAAAAAATGAGCTCATCGCCTCCTTGATGGATGGACAATTAACCTTTGTACCCAAGGAACACACCGCTCATAAACCTTTGGATGAAACCGTGGATCCAAGGGAGGTTTTACTTCCCGTATCCACCGATGCCAGCCAACTGCGGGCTGTGGTGAAAGCTTTATCGGGGGAATCCTTTGTGCTTCATGGTCCCCCAGGTACAGGAAAATCTCAAACCATCACCACCATCATTGCCAATGCCCTTTACCAAGGGAAAAAGGTGCTTTTTGTGGCGGAGAAAATGGCAGCACTGTCTGTGGTGCAGCGCAGATTAGAACAACTGGGCCTAGGAGCCTTTTCCTTAGAAGTACACAGTAATAAGAGTAAAAAATCTGCCATCTTAAAGAAACTAGAAGAAACGGTGAAAATGACCCAAGGGCCGGAGGTGCCCTTTCACAAAGAAGCGGAGAGGCTCAGCGGTCTACGAAAAGAGCTGGCTTCTTTTGTCAAGGCTTTATATGTGCCTCAAACCATGGGTCTGAGTGTCTATGAGCTCATGGGTGCATTAGAAGCATTAAAGGAAGCCCCCTCCATAGAGGGCATGGACCTATCCTACGATACCCTCACCAAAGATGGCCTAGACCATCTTCTCCAAACCGCCAGAGAATTTGCCTCTGCTGCAGAGGCTGTGGGACCTTATGCCCAGGCACCATTCAAAGGCTTGACCTTGAGAACCTATGACTTCACCATGAGAAATTCATTGGTAAAACCCATGAACACTTTGGTGGAGAAATCCAAGTCCCTGGGAGGAGCCTTGGATGCACTGGCAAACTTACTGCAACTAGAGGACGTAGCCACCAAAGAAAAAATGGAGGCTTTGGCAGCACTTTTGGCAGCCCAAAAGACCCTTCCCTATGATCTTTCTCTGGTGTTCCAAGGGGAAGATGGAGAGATGGAGGCTTTGCTACAAGTGGTGCAAGAAGCTGGGCAACTGAAAGAGGAGCTCATGGGGAGATTTCAAGAATCCATTTTCCAGGTGGACCCTCAAGGACTCTTAGAAACCTTTGACAAAGGAGAAGGACAAGTGGCTTTGTTCGGTAGATTCACCAAGAAAAAAGTCTTGAAAGCACTGGGGGCACATAGTACAGCGGGACCAGTGGCAAAAGACCAGGTGAGGCCGTATCTGAAGGCCCTCCTGAACTATCAAGGACTTCTTCGGGAAGAAGAAGCTCAGCTAGAGAAGCTACCATCTTTGGGCGCAGTGCTCTCTTTGCCCATGAAGAAGGCCCAGTCTTTGGCCCTGCTCCTAGAGGACCGGCGCATCATGCGTGCCCACTTGGCCTGGTTCTCCTTGGTGGAAGGAAGAAACATCAAGGAGCATGTTCAGAGTACCTGCCAAGAGGTGGAAACCTTTTTCGCAGCCTTTGAAGACTTTCAACGCACCATGGACACCTACAAAGAAGTGCTACCCCTGTCCTTCCAAACCTTGGACCTACTAGAAGGGCATTTTCCATGGAGACTCCATGATCGACTCCTGACCTATCTGAACAATTTAGAGGTCTTAAGGGAGTGGACCCGGTACAATGAAGAGGTGAGAAAAGCCTTTGG
>DOKV01000132.1 GCA_003510765.1 Clostridiaceae bacterium
CGAGGGATCTTTAGGAAAAATCAAATCACGCCCATGGTGGGCGATCGAGTGCGAATTTCACACACACCAGAAGGAAATAGTGTTGAAGAAATATTACCAAGAAAATCGGCCCTAACAAGGCCTTTTGTAGCCAACGTCAGTCAGGCTTATGTGGTGTTTGCCATGCGTAATCCAGATATTAATGTGGATCTATTAAACAAGTTTCTGGTCTCTTTAGAGCGAAATGAAATCAATCCTGTACTGGTCTTCAATAAGAAGGATTTGGCCACAGAGGAAGAAAAAGAGGCGTTGATCAAAGATTTCGTCGGTACTGGATACAAGATTTATTTTATAGAAGCCAAAGAAGGCGAGGGTCTTCAAGAACTTTTAGAAGAGTTGCAAGGAGAAATCACAGTGCTTTGTGGCCCCTCTGGAGCAGGGAAATCCACACTGTTGAATAAGCTTTCCGGGAGCGAACAGATGGAAACTGGAGATATTTCCAAAAGGCTCAATCGAGGAAAACATACCACCAGGCATAGTGAACTTATCGTGGTCAATGATGCGTTTTTAGTAGATACCCCAGGGTTTTCCACCATGGAAATGACCATGGATCCAAAAGAGCTTAAAGCGTGTTTTCCAGAGTTTTATCCCCATGAAGGTTCTTGCCGCTTCAATGGATGCAACCATGCACAAGAACCTGGGTGTCGTGTGAAAGAAGAAGTAGGAAAGAGTATTTCCTTGGCTAGGTACACCTATTATGTGAAGTACTACAATGAATTGGTAGAGGAGAAGAAAAGAAAATGGTAAAAATTGCACCATCTATTTTATCAGCAGATTTTGCAAATCTAGGAAGAGACATAGAGCGTACGGTGGAAGCTGGCGCAGATTGGATCCATATCGATGTCATGGACGGTACCTTTGTACCCAACATCAGCTTCGGTCTTCCTGTGGTGAAGGCGATACGGCCTTATACAGAGAAGCTTTTTGATGTACATTTGATGATTCAAAATCCCAGCTTGTATTTTGATGCGTTCATTGATGCAGGCGCAGATCTTATAAATTTCCATTATGAAGCGGAAGTTCATATCGATAGAGCCATAGAAAAGATTCGTCAAAGGGGTGTAAAAGTTGGGATCACCTTAAATCCTGCAACGCCAGTGACGGTGCTAGAACCCATTTTACATAAATTAGATTTGGTTCTCATCATGTCTGTGAATCCTGGGTTTGGTGGGCAGAGTTTTATTCCTTATACCTTAGACAAAGTACGTGCGCTGAAAGAGATGGCCAGAAGTCTTCATCCTGAACTGCTCATTGAGATGGATGGTGGGATGGATTCAGGGAACATCAAAGCTGCTGTGGATGCAGGGGTGGATGTTGTGGTTGCAGGCTCTGCTGTCTATAAGAATGGAGAAATCCAAAAGAACATTGATGCCCTGAGGAAGGCGCTCTAATGAAACGAGCGGTGATCGTGTCTGGTGGAAAGAAACCCACAAGAGCCTTATTTGATCTCGTTTATGAAGAGGATGCACTGCTCATAGCGGTGGATCGTGGAGCAGAGTTTTTTAAAGAAGAGAAGATTAGGCCACACTTACTCGTAGGTGATTTTGACTCCATAAGTGAAGATACCTTAGCTTATTTTAAAGAGAGAGAAGAAACCAAGGTACTTCGTTACGAAGTGGAGAAAGATTATACGGATACAGAGGCAGCTCTTCATGAGGCGGTGAAGAAGAAGGTGAAGGAAGTCTTTTTCTTAGGGTGTACAGGCAATCGATTAGACCACTTCGTGGGGAATCTAGCCTTACTGGCAAAAGCTCTGGATGAAGGTATTAATGCATATCTCCAAGATGAACATAATAAGATTTTTCTCATGAATGAGCCAGGGGTCATAGAAAAGGGCTTCGGGAAGTACATCTCCTTCCAGGGCTTTAGAGGCCTTGTGAAGGGCTTTGGTGTCAAAGGGGTAAAGTATCCCTTGTGGAACTACAACCTAGCCTTTGGGGACCCTATGACCATCAGCAATGAGTTCCTAAAGGAGCGCATCTCTGTGACCTTTACAGAAGGTGTCGTGATGGTCATGATGACCATGGATTAAGTAGAAGGATCATGGGACCAATAAAGAAAGGCCCTGTAGAAACCATGGTGGTTCTACAGGGCCTTAGCGTATAAAAAAGACTTGTTTCCTTGTTTCCAAGGGGAAGACCAGAAAAAGTAAAATAGCTGGTCTATAAAATAGACCAGCTACATCATGTACGCTGTTATATTGCTCTTTCTACCTTACCGGAACGTAAGCATCTAGTACAAACGTTAACTCTCTGGGGAGTTCCGTTAACAACAGCACGTACTCTTTTTAGGTTTGGTGCCCATGTTCTCTTTGATTGTCTGTGTGAATGGGAATACTGTACACCAGCTACTACACCTTTATTACAGATATCGCATTTTCTTGCCATTAAAATACACCTCCTCCTGAGAGAGTTTCATCATCTCAAAAGCTTCATATGATTATTTGTTTTGAACAGATTCCATTTTATCATACCTTGAGAATAGAATGCAACATAATTTTAGACCAAAATGAGTTTATATTGAAGTATTTGTGAAAATATAATATCATTATAGGCATAAGACCTGTGAGATGCAAGTGCACTTCCATAAGCAGTCTCACAATTCAAGGTAAAACCAAGTATGAAGAGTCATAATTGGATTGAGGAGGAAGTTTCATGATTGGATTAACAAATGAAAAAGGACATATTTCATACTCCGAAGAGGTCATTGCTAATGTGGTAGGTCTCTCAACAATGGAATGCTATGGCGTGGTAGGTATGGCAGCAAAGAACACGAAGGATGGCCTATGGGAGCTCATTCGTGTGGAACATTTGAACAAAGGTGTACGGATCAACGCAAAGAATAATGAGCTTTCCATCGACTTATTCGTGGTGGTGGAGTATGGCACAAAGATTTCTGTCATAGCCAACAACATCATCAAAAAAGTTCGTTACAATACAGAAAACTATCTGGGTCTAAAGGTCAGCAACATTGTGGTGAATATTGAAGGGGTTCGTTTTTAAAGAACGGGCAATGAATTCTTAAATTTATTTAAGAGTTGTACAAGATAATTTGTGTTTCAAAAGAGTTTTTAGTATAATAACAGATGGTTTAAATGGTACAATAAAACCCTATTTTAGGGTTTTATTGTAATTTTATCATGAAATTGATTGGTGCATGGACATGGGATAGGATTGTCCATATTTTGCAGGAGGAAGATGATATGATATATAACAAAATTAATGGGCAACATTTTCTAAGTATGGTGACCAACGGTGCCATCCGTCTAGAAAATGAAAAGGCATATGTGGATTCATTAAA
>DOKV01000118.1 GCA_003510765.1 Clostridiaceae bacterium
CGAAAAGATCACAAAATAGATGAAACCTTTGACAAGAGCAAACCCCTAAGCATGCAAGGGCTAAGAAAAGAATTTTTGGATGAAAAAAACCAGATGATGATTCATGAATCCTTGCATTTTCTACCTGGAGACACCATTTATGTGGAAGATGACGTGCAGGAAGTGTTCTATGACGAAGAAGCAGATGTCACCTACCTCACCTTTTTTGCCGATGACGGTTTTCATGAGTCCGTGGGTTTTAAAGGAAATGAACTAAGCCGATTTGGAGAGGGGACGCCTAAGCGCGTGTCCTTCAAGTTTCAAGTGAAAGGGATGCTGCCTTACTCTGATAGGTTTCAGATTCTAGATTATAATGAACTGTATCAAGAAACGGGAGAGGTTCCTCCGGTGGAACCCTTTTTACCCTAGAAAATGAAGAACATCTGAGGAGGAAAATTCATGAAGATCATTGAAATTTTAAAAGGGGAGAAGGATGTGGACCAAAAGAGCTATGTCCTCTGGACCCTACCCTTTGCCCTGTACTTGACCGTATTACTCTTTTTCACCAGTGAGTCTAGATTGGATCAGTGGGGACGAAGGTTCATGGACATGGACCCTTCCCTGGTGAACAGACTGTTACTTCTCATGTTTGGCCTCTCCATCTTTGCCATGGTCTGGATATTACTTCTATCCGCCAAGCGATTTGATCTTTTTGGACAATCCCCCTATATGGCCCTTTGGATGCTCATCATCCCAGCGTCCCCGGTGATCTACTTGTATTTGGCATTGAAGAAAGATTTGTATTATGTGAAAGAGCGAGAAAAACTGTAGAAGCGCTTTTGGCCAAGGGGCTATTAGGGCTATTACACAGAAAAAACCACAGAAGGTCTTCAAGGGAAGCGTAAAAACTTCTCTTGAAGACCTTCTTTTTTGTTGACCAAGGAGAAAGGGTAGGGATTCATCTTAAGACTTCACAAAGAGAAAATACCCAATGAGGGCCACCAATGTAAGGCTTAGTAGATTCACTGTATTGTTGGAGATGAACTGAAGCCCTTTTTTGGGCAGATCTTTGGCATGAAGAGGCGCATCTTGAAGTCTTCCGGAGAGATCTTCATAGCGTCTTTGGAGGGTGGCCCCCAGGACACTGTCTAGAAGGCTTCCCAAGATGCCCAAGAGAATCCCCAAGAAGAAGGCCTGTAGACCAAAGCGAAGATAAATGGGGATGGATAGCAAAATGCTACCCAGGAGTCCAGCCAAAAGTCCTTGTAGTGTAACGCCTCCGGAGACCCCATTTTTCAGGGGCTTTCCCGTGAGGATATGATAGACTTTACCCTTGGCCATCATACCAATTTCTGAGGAAAAGGTATCGGCAGACGCAGCGCTAAACACGACCAATGAGAGGAATAGATACAAGGGATCCCCTAGAAAGTAATAGCACCAAACAAGGATCACCGCAGGCAAGGAGTTGGCCAGTACTTGCTTCCAGTTTCTAGGCCCTGGATGTTCTTGGGTTTTTTCGGCGGCAATTTTGAAAGGGTTTTTCAGTTTGCTGACGCCAGTCCCTAAGAGGAAAAAGAGAATCAAACTCCACCCAATGTAAGGCCCACCAAGGCCATAGAGGGTCACCGCCGTAAGAAGAGCGGCCACCATGCCATCTTCAGTGATGCTCTGTTTCGTATAGGCATAAAGGAGAACGCCTAAAGAAATCAGGAGATAGAGAAAGTAGGGCACTGTCCCATAGGCATAGCTGATCACCGCAAAGAGTCCAGCGCCCATGGGCAAAGTCAAATTGTCACACCCTCTTTTTCCTATGAGCTCCATGAAGGCAGAAAAGAAGGCGGTGAGTATGGCGATGAAGAGCACCAAGGGAAGAGAAAAGGCACGGCTGAAATCTCCTTGGAAGGCATAGAGACAAAGGGCGGTGATGAAAAAGGCGAAAAAGGCCACCGTTAGGGTGCCCACCAGGGTCTTTTCCTTGGCAAAGGGGAAGGGTTTTCTTTTGCCAAAGGCTTTTCCTGTGATGGCGGCGAAGCCATCGCCATAGGCCATGGTCAATATGCCGATGTAGGGAAGGGCCCTGTAGCCAAGGAGAAATCCAAGGCCGGATAAGACAAAGAGGCTCACGGCATAATAGACAGTGCCAAGGCTGTCATCATCTCGCTCCATGGCTTTGATGAGGGTGTATTTTAAGCTGAGACTGTTGATGAGGATGAAGGTGAAGGGCACCAACACCACAGCCCAGAGCTCCGTGAAAAGGGGGGTGAGAAACACCCAGTGGCCCACCAAAATGTGCACCACCTTTCGAGAGGTTTCCGTAGCTCCTTCGGAGAACTTGGCCACCAATGTGGCGATGCCAATGACAAGTAAGGTGTAGGCCATGGAGGCCAAAAGTCCAAATAGATTGTCCATAGGATCTTCCTTTCGTAGTTACTTTCAGGACGTCAGGTCTTTGGAGAGGACAGAGGCTTTTAAGAGGAGTTTTCCTCGGGTCCATGCATCCGTATAGTTTCTTTTGGTGAAGACATTGTACTGGGCAGCTTTGGCCACATCCCCAATGGCTTCATAAAGATGGGCAGCGGATAAAAGAGGCATTCGTGCAGATTCGTGAACGTATTTCAGGAATGGCCAAAAGGCTCGGTAGCGCTTCCTAGCTTCTTCATGAAGTGTATCAAATAAAGCTTTAAAGTGCTCAGGAATAGCCTCTTCCACCTTTTCTCCAGGGGTCTTAGAAAGAGTCACTAGGGTATCCATAGATAGGCCGTGGGCGGCTAAAGAGTCCTTAGGCAGGTAAAGCCGTTGACGCTCCCGAAGATCTTCCCCAATATCCCGAAGGATGTTGGTCAGCTGCATGGCTACGCCCAGGTCTTCTGCAGCTTTAAGAAAAGCCTGGTCTTTTAGGAGGCTTTGTTCTTTTACTAGAAGAGGCAGAAGCATCAGCCCCACGGACCCCGCCACTTGGCGGCTATAGAGGAGGAGGTCACTAAAAGTCTCCATCTCCCGCTGGTAGAGGTCACTGCGCTGACCTTCCAGCTGGGAGAGAAGGGGGGTTATGGGCACCTGAAACCGCGCCAGGGTATCCTCTAAGGCAGGCCAATAGGTGGGCACCCTTTGGGTGGGGATGCTCCCTCTACCATAGAAGGCCTGGAGTCTTTCTTCCAGGGCGTCTAAACCTTCTTCTTTCTCCTGGAGACTAAGGCCTCTTTTTTCGTCATCGGCCAAATCATCCGCTTCTCGATTAAAGGCATAGAGGGCACACACCCCCAAATAGCGGTCCCGGGGCAAGTGCTTAAAGGCTTCATGGAAGCTTTTGGCCCGATGTTTCATGATGGATGCTGCCTCTAGGTAGGCTTTTTGTAAGGCGTCCCCTTCTTTGTATGTAGCCATTACTGAAAGTCATCTCCTGGTTCATCTCGACGCAGCTCTTCGGCGCAGATTTTGCCGGACTCTAGAACGATGGGCACGCCTGCCCCTGGATGGGTACTGCTTCCAGTGAAGTAGAGTCCTGCCACCTCCAGAGATTTTGCTTGTGGTCGCCAGTGATTGCTTTGGCGCAAGGTGGGTTGAAGGCCAAAGGTGGCTCCTCTATAAGCGGAGAAGTTTTTCTCAAAGTCTTCTGGGGTGAAGATGCGTTCTACAGAAATCTCTTCTTTAAGATTTTCTAGACCTGGAATCTCTTTCAAGGTGGCCAAAGCCCGTTGACGATAATGGTCGATGGTCTCCTCAGTCCATGGGTAAGTACCCGTTTCCAGCTCAGACACAGGAATTAAGGTGTAGAAGCTGGATTTTCCTTCAGGGGCCATGGAAGGATCCACCTGGGAAGGTACATGGAGATAGATGGAAGGGTCTTCAATGAGTCGGCCATCAAAGATCCGGTTCAAGTTGTCTGTGAGGTCTTTGGCGATGATGAAAGTGTGAGGCGCTAATTTGTCAAAGGTCTTGTCCACGCCCCAGTAAAAGACGAGGCAAGAACAAGAGTAGTCCATGCGCTTTATTTTTTCTGGCGTATATTTCCCCCGCGCGCTGGCATCTTTCACGAGAGTGGTCATGGTATAGGGAAAATCTGCATTGCTGATGACATAATCCCCTTGCAAGGCTTTGCCCTTCACCGCAACACCCAATACTTTTTTGTTGTGGATGAGGATTTCATCCACCTTGCTGTGGTAGTGGATTTTGCCTCCCAGCTCTTCAAAGAGTCTGGCCATGGCGGTGGCCATGGTGTGCATGCCTCCTTCGATGAACCATACCCCGTAGAGAAGCTCAATCATGGGGATGATGTTATAAAGGGAGGGGCCATGCTGTGGAGAAACTCCAATGTAGAGGGTTTGGAAGGAGAGCATTTGCTGCAGGTCTTGATCTGGCATAAATGAAGCCATCATGTGGTCTGCGCTGTCAAAGGTTTTAAGCTTTAAGGCTTGCTGCATCATGAAGGGATTGTAGATGTCTTTTTTGTGCCGGAAGGGTCTTGTGATGAAATGGTCTAAGGCCACCTGATAACGGGTATAAATCTCTGAGAGATAGGCCAAAAACCCCCGGGCATTTTCAGGCCCTTTCTTTTCCACCATCTCCATGAGCTTGGTCAGGTCTGAGCTCACTTCATAATGACGATAAGGGGTATCTTTAAAATACACTTCATACATGGGGTCCAGGCGTTTCATAGGGATTTAATCCTTAGGGTTACGCCCGGCCAAGGTAAAGACTTCTTCATAGATGGACGGCATCATGACTAAAGTGGGGCCCACATCAAAGGTATGGCCCTCTGCTTTGATCTGATGCATTTTCCCGCCAGGGATGGCCCCTTGTTCAAAGATTTCCACCTCATAGCCTGCATGTTGCAGACGGATGGCGGACGAGAGTCCTGCAATACCGGCACCGACGATGAATACTTTTTTTCCCATTACTAATTCCTCCAATCAGCTGTTGTTTTCCAGTGTACGTCTAAGGGGGGAAGGCTACAGGTCAAAGTGACCTGTTAAGTTATAGCCGACTTTTTGCCTAAGGGTGGCGAAGAGCACCAGCTCTTCTTCTGTAAAGCCTCTAAAACAGTGGTCTTCCCACTTCTTCATGGTGTCATGGATCTTGGGGAGAAGGGCAAGACTTTTCGTTGTCAGGTGGCAAGTTCTACTTCGATGGTCTTCAGGGTCTTCTTCTCTTTGGAGAAGTCCTTGGTGCTCCATGGTCTGGAGGAGCTTGGTGATGTTGGCTTTGTCTGTTTGCAAAAAAGGCGTCAGCCTTCCTTGGGCGATGCCAGGGACTTTCTCCACCACCAGGAGGACCACCATCTCTCGCCAATCCACTTGAAGGGGCTCTAGGTAGGTGTCTAAAAGCTGCTTGCCATGTTTGTTGAAGACACTGATGTCACAGATAAACATACGATCCCTCCCATCCGAGTCGTTTGGTTGTATTATACAACAATTATCATAAGGTGGGTTCTTGGAGAAGAAAATCACAAAAAGAAAGGGGGCTGAGGCAAGGTCGTCTGGGAGGTAGACTTATGGAAAAGCTTGTGATTCATGGGATCAGAGAAGAAGGAAGCTTCGGAAAGGCCTGGGGTAGTTTCCCAAGAAAACACGAAATGTGGTGCAAAATAGAAGTAAGCACGATTCGTGGTTTTCAGAGGATGCCACAAAGAGCACGGTGAAAATAATTATTGCGAAACAATAATTTCTGTGCAATACTAGGATTAAATTATCGCAAAACAATAATTAGATCCTGAGAGGAGGATATCTATGAATAAAAACATGTGGGTCCGTGGGGCCCTGGGGATGAGTCTTTGTATGCTGGTGCTACTGCTTTTTAGAAGACAAGGGCCAGAATTATTTTTATCGGCGGTGACCTTTCCCTTGGTACCCCTAGCAGAGGGACTTCGATGGTTGTCCTTACAGGGTGGTTTCTTAAATGTCCTGGCCTGGCTTTTTTATCTGGATGTGGCCTGTAGCCCCCTGTATCTGTTGTTTCTACAAAGAAAGAAAGGCTTTCACCTAGAGGATGCCCTCTTGCCCTTGACCAGCGGGTTTCTCTTCTATGCCCTCTATGGGCTCATCAATAGAAGCAGCTTTTCCTTAGGTGGCTTTGGACCCAGTGCCCATGGATTTTATGGGCTCTATTTGGGGGTGACGTTTTATTCCTTGGTGATTTCCTATGGACTGCTGAAGTTTGTGCGAATGCTGAAGGAAAAGGATACCTTGGGCCTTTATGAGGTGGCCAGAAGCGCTCTTTTTGTGGTTTTTCTCTTCTTTATTTTTCAAGTGCTGGGCCCTGTGTTGTGGCAATGGCTAGGCACAAGAGAAGCCATGGTGGCTGAAAATACGGCACTGGTGGGGCCACTCTTAAAAAGTGAAATCTTTCTCTTTTTTGGGTATGTGACCAAAGCACTACCCTATGTGCTCACCCTTCCCCTTCTTTATCAAGG
>DOKV01000024.1 GCA_003510765.1 Clostridiaceae bacterium
AAAGTATGAATCAAAAAACAACCATCCCTTGGATTGTTCTGTGGCTACTCTTGGTGGGGTTGATGTTTGGATGTGGGCAAAAAGCCATCCAGGTGAAAGATGGTAAATTAGTCTCCGAGCTGGTGACCATAACCTTTGGGGAAAATGCCGTGAAGGATGGCAAGGATGCCATCCTTCAAGAAGCAAAGAAGTTATCCTATGAGAAAGACAATGGTCTACTCACCGCCATTATGGTACTCACATTAAAAGATGATTTAGACAAACCCGTGGCGTTGACCATGCCCCTACCAGAAGACTTTCAGGAAGGGGAAGAACTGTTTTTGGGTGTTGGCATTGAGTATGTGTATCACAGTGGTGTAGAAAGTCTGGAATATTTTTATCTACCCGTGGACATTCAGGGAGGAGAGGTGCAAGCCAGTTTCGTGCCCAAAGACGTCATGGAAGCATCGGCATATAAAGGGGCGGGGGTGGAAGCAGGTCCAAAGGACCCTTCAAAAATGAAGTTTTCCTTTGGTCTGTTCAGCCAATCCGTAGCTTATGAAAAGGGACATTTTAAAGTGTATTTTCCTAGTTTCTATAAAGGAAAACGCTTTACCCATATGTTGGAAGAAGAGGATTTTCAAGGTCTCCTGGAAGACTTAGAAGGAGCCTATGAGAAGTTTCAAGGTCTTGGCTATACCTATGAGGAAAGTGCTTTTCCCATCAGCGTCTACATCAAAGCCATAGAGGACGATGCCTCTTGGCATAGTTTCTATCAGCATATGAACCTCCATGTGAAGTTCTTTGAAGAAGGATATCAGAGGGATCGGGTGAAGCCGTTGATTCATCATGAATTTTTCCACTTTGTACAAGATCAAGAAGTAGGCATATTTGGTGGCGATACATGGATTTCAGAAGCCACGGCTTCCTATTATGAATCTCAGGTAAAAGGGACCACATACACCTCCATCACAGAGTCCAATATGGAGGAGATTTTCATGAGTGTGTATCCCGAGAAGGATGGCGCAGGAGCAGGCTATGGAAGAGTTCCCCTGATGCATTTTCTAAAAAGTAGAACTGGAGACGAGGCGTTCATCCAAAAAGTCTATGGGTATGATGGTACTGAAAAAGATTTGAGCATCGTCATTTCCAGACCTCCCCACTGGAACCATGGGTATTATTTGTCCTTGGTCAGTGGGAACCTAGGTCCTTTAAACACGGTGGCCTACCATCATGGCCTTGTACAAAAGCATCGGGACGAGAAGTTTGGGTATGTTTTTCCACTGAAAGTGCCGGGCCAAGAGGAAATGAAGCGGCTCCTTGATACGGGAGAAGAAATTCTTTTAGGGGAGAGAAGCATCACCATCCCTGGTACAGGGGCGAAGATCCTTGCCTTTACCTTAGAGGAGAAAGACTATGACAATCTGCCTGATGGGGCCATGCCCACGGTGATCTGTGAAGACGCAGAGGTTACTGTTGTCACGGCCCTGGGTAATGAGATGAGCATCTTAGGCGCTAGCCTGACAGGCATCAAAGACGCCAAAGGAACCAGCAAGATCTATCTGGCCCTTGTGACTTCCAAAGAAGAGCAAGGCACCGCCAAATCCTATGATGTACGAGTGGTGCTCAGCCAAGATGTACCCACCTTTGAAGAACTGATAGGGCTTTATGAAGACGGGATTATGACCATTCAGGAAGTTTTTGTGTCAGACTATCTTCGAGAAGAGCTCAAGAAAGAAACCAGTGCAACGAAAGAAGAAGGCGCGGATTTAGGTTGTGACTTAGGAGAAATGGTAACCAACATAGAGATGCAAAAAGGGGTTCCACAAGAGCGTTCCTTTAAGATTGTGTCCACCGGAAAGAATCAAGGAATTCTCTACTTTGATGAGGAAGAGGAGGATGAAGACAATGCCATGACGCTCACCTATGAAGAGCAAGTAGGACTTCTCACGGGGAACCTGGTGAGTTATATAAATGACCAAGAAGTGGCGTCCATGAAGGGGGATTTTCAGGCCAGTTATAGCACTGACAAGAAATCCGTACAGCTTACAGGGTCCTTTAAAAGCACGTTCTTCTTCGAAGAAAAAGACTTCTATTTCATCGTTGAACTACAGGGCAAAAGAAAGATAGGTGAATAAACATGAGTAGAACCTTCATGGTCCTAGGCATAGAGGTGGCTAGTTATCGTTTCTTTACCATTGTTGGCATGATGGTGGGCATGACCCTCTGCTTTCGGGCATTCCTTGAGCTGGGACTCTCAAAAAGGAAAACCTTAGGATTTCTCCTCTTTATGGCCCTGGGCTTTTTAGTAGGCGCAAGGCTATGGAATGTCCTGGTGAATCCATCCAATTTCGGGGACGCCTTGCCTTGGTATAGTTTTCGCTTGGTAGGTCTTTCTCTCTACGGGGGAATCTTTGGCACAGGGATTGTACTCCTTTTAGGGATGAAAATACTACAAAAGCCCCTCTTTCCTTTATTGGATCGGTTGGTTGTGCCCTCTACTCTAGCCTTTTCCTTGGCTAGAGTAGGATGCTTTCTCAACGGATGCTGCATTGGTATCGCCACCAATGGACCTTTGGGCATGATCTTTCCTTCCAAGGTCATAGAACTGGAAGCCTTGCAAAAAGTGTTTCCCTACCTTTCCACCCATGTTCATGTACATCCCACCCAGTTGTATGAGCTTTTTGGAGCCCTTGTAGGGCTGGTGGGCGTATATGTGTATCGTGCCCTATGCCATCCGCCTGCCGGAAGTATCTTTTTACTCTATGGTGCATGGTTTTCCTTGGTGAGGCTTTTGGTGCTTCCTTTGAGGGCACTAGGGTATCCTAGGGTGGTGACATCGGTGCTCTATCCTGGACTCTATCTCTTCTTGATCCTCTTGTGCCTTGTCCTCTTTGGAAAAAACATGAGAACAAAGGAGCTGTCCTCGTGGGGGAAGAAAGAGAAAGCGTCACAGATGAAGCCTGAAGATCTTTTGGAGATGAATCCATAAGAAAAGAAGTACAAAAAGAAACCTAAAAAGAGTTCCTAAAAAAGCACTTTGGCTTTTTTAAGAACTCTTT
>DOKV01000032.1 GCA_003510765.1 Clostridiaceae bacterium
CCTTTGAAGCGCTTCATCCTGTGGGTAAAGCTGCGCCTTTTCCACCGCTTCTTCGTAAGCACGAAGGGTTTGAAAGACCTCACTATTTCCTTGAAACACCTGTTGAAGCACCGTGACTTCTTCTTGAAAAGTCGGTTCTTGCGAAAGCATGGAAATGGTCACTTTCCCCAGCTTTTGCACCACGCCAGTATCGGGTGAAAGAATCCCTGCCAGCACCTTCATCAAGGTAGATTTCCCCGTACCATTGACGCCAATGATGCCAATTTTATCTGTATCTGTAAGGGTTAACGTCACTTCTTCAAAAAGCTTCTTCATCCCAAAATTCTTCGAAATATTTTCTGCGGTTATGATATTCACATTTTTTCTCCTTGCATTCTTTACTATTCTTCATCATACCGTACTTTTCTCTAGGTTGCACCAAAAGTGTAGAAAAAAGTGCAGATTCCATGCATCAAAGGCCTACATGGAATCTGCAAAATCAATTTATACTATGATGTTCTTTGGCGACTACTGTGCCATGAAAAGTTCGATGTCCGCATCTACTTCGCCAATGGGCGCAATCCCAAAGTTCTCCACCAGCACCTTTGCTACATTAGGTGACAAGAAAGCTGGTAGTGTTGGTCCTAAATGAATGTTCTTCACCCCTAAGTATAAAAGGGCAAGGAGCACGATGACTGCTTTTTGCTCATACCAAGCAATGTTATAGGCTATGGGTAGATCATTAAGATCCTCTAGTCCGAAGATTTCCTTCAGCTTTAAGGCAATGACCACCAAGGAGTAGGAGTCATTACACTGTCCTGCATCTAGTACTCTTGGAATGCCACCAATATCCCCTAGCGGAAGCTTATTGTATCGATACTTGGCACATCCTGCGGTGAGGATGACAGAGTCTTGTGGAAGCTTCTCTGCAAATTCTGTGTAGTAAGAACGTTCATTCATACGACCATCACATCCTGCCATGACCACAAATTTCTTGATGGCGCCACTCTTCACTGCGTCCACCACTTGATCTGCCAGCGCTGTAACCTGCGCATGGGCAAATCCACCCACAATTTTTCCGCTTTCAATTTCTTTTGGCGCTTCTAATGTCTTCGCCAATTGAATGATGGCAGAGAAATCTTTCACCCCATGTTCATCTGCTTCAATATGCATGCACCCTGGATATCCTGATGCACCTGTGGTAAAGATTCGATTCCGAAGACTTTCATTTCTTGGTGGCACAATACAGTTGGTGGTAAAGAGGATCGGTCCATTAAAGGATTCAAATTCTTCCACTTGTTGCCACCAGGCATTTCCATAGTTTCCAACGAAGTTATCGTACTTCTTAAATTCTGGATAATAATGGGCTGGAAGCATTTCACTATGGGTGTATACATCCACCCCTGTACCCTTGGTTTGTTCCAATAATTGCTTTAAGTCTGTGAGATCATGGCCTGAAATCAGAATGGCCGGTTTTTCTCTTACCCCTATATTTACTTCTGTCACCTCTGGGTTTCCAAACATGGACGTGTTGGCATGATCTAGAAGAGCCATGGCTTCTACACCCAGTTCACCGGTCTTTAGGGTCAAGGCCACCAAATCCTCCACCGTAAGGTCGTTGTTTAATGTAGCTGCCAAAGCTTCATAGGTAAATCCATAAAGATCTTCCTTCTCTTCTCCAATGTTTAAAGCATGGTGGGCGTAGGCAGCCATTCCCTTTAATCCATAGGTAATCAACTCTCTTAAGGAACGAATGTCTTCATTCTTTGTGGATAAAATCCCCACCAAAGAAGCTTTCTTTAGCATGGACGCTTGATCACTCACCGTAAAGCTTGCTGCATCACTATACTTTTCAAGCGTTGTCATGTTCTTCAGTTCTTCCCTAAGACCAATGATCTTGTGGATTTGTGCTTCGATGGCTTGCTCATCAAAGTTTGCATTGGTAATGGTCATAAATAGTGCATTCATGACTTCATGATTTACCTGAGGAATGGTTTTTAGATCCAGATTCCCAGAAACGACAATCTGAGCCACCCCTTTGATGGTATACATGAGTAAATCTTGAAGGTTTGATACCTCAGGACTCTTTCCACATACCCCAATGATTTCGCACCCTGTTCCTTTGGCGGCTTCTTGACACTGAAAACAAAACATATTTGACATAAACAACTTCCTCCTTCATCTTTTTATCCCTGAAAGCGCTTTCTTTACGCGCTTTTTTACTATAGGTTTCATGCTTTGGGCCCTTTGAGACCCGCCACATCTTTCTGAACTACCAGTTTAGTATATGCAAACAGGTTTCAAAATACTGTAACACCTGTTACGCTTTTCTATAATTTCAACAACTCCCATGAAACTTTTCAAAAACAGAAACTTTTCACCATTTATTCTGAGTGATTTACTATGGATTGTTCCATTTTTAGCCCTGTCAGGTTATAATAGCTACGTAGTAAAGCACTTGAAAAGGAGAAGTTATGGCTATTGACGTTGAGAAGCTGTTGAAAAACGCATTGTTTAAAGACCTCTCAGAAGATGATGTAAAAGGGATTCTTGATGTGCCCACTTTAAGGCAAGAAACCTATGAAAAAGACACCTTGGTGGTGGAAGAAGGGGAACATTGTGACACCATTGGATTTGTCTTAGGAGGCACCTTAACCATTCAGCAATATGGTCGTTCCGGAGACGCCTTGACCATTAATGTATTCCGACATGGGGATTGTTTTGGTGCACCACTTTTGTTTACAACGGAAGCCAAATACCCCTTCACTTTACAAACCTCCACCCCAAGCACCGTCCTCTTCATTCCCTTTGCGCAAATGAAAGAGCTCCTTTTAAAGAGCCCCACCTTTAATTTCAATTATTTGACCTTTTTATCCAATCATATTTTTGTGCTAAAAAACAAAATTAAAATCCTTGCCCACAATGATGTCCGCTCTAGACTCATGATCTATCTTTCTCGAGAAATTGAACATGCTGGAACCCCTACTTTCCACATGCGTCACAAGAAAACCGAAATTAGCGAAATCATAAAGGTGGCCAGACCTTCTGTATCAAGAGAACTTGGCAACATGGAAAAAGATGGGCTCATTGCCATTCGGGGCAATTTAATCACCGTATTAAAAGAAGAAGAATTTGTGTTGTAATGCATGGTACAAAGAAGAAGCCGCTGTGACCCTCTACATGAGATCCCAGCGGCTTCTTCTTATTTTAAGAGCGAACTTTTCTTCATCATCTCTATGAATTCTGCATTATCTTTGGATTGGCTCATATACCGAATGAGCTCCTCTGTGACCCGATCTTGGCCTGAAGATGTATGCATTTGACGCCTTAAGCTTAAGGACATATCGTACTCTTCCAGAGATAATAACGCTCTTTCTTTTCTTGTACCAGATTTATAAATATCGATGGCTGGAAAAATTCTTCGCTCTTGAAGCTTTCTATCCAGGTGCACTTCCATATTGCCAGTACCTTTAAACTCTTCAAAGATCATATCATCCATTCTAGATCCCGTTTCCACCAAGGCTGTGGCAAGAATGGTCAAACTTCCACCCTCTTCCATGTTCCGAGCGGCACCAAAAAACTTTTTGGGCATAATCAGTGCTGCAGGGTCTAACCCCCCCGATAAGGTTCTGCCCGAGGGGGTCACCGTGAGATTATAAGCCCTGGCTAATCTGGTGATGGAATCCATCAAAATCACCACATCTTGCTTTTGTTCCACCATTCTTTTGGCCCTCTCTAGGACCATTCTAGCCACCTTTGCATGATGTTCTGGCTCTTCATCAAAGGTGGAGTAAATCACCTCTCCGTGAATGCTTCGCTGCATATCGGTGACTTCCTCTGGTCGCTCATCAATGAGTAGCACGATGATACGAATGTTTGGATGATTTTTAGCAATATTTTGAGCAATCTTCTTTAAGATGGTGGTTTTTCCAGCCTTGGGTGGTGCCACAATGAGTCCACGTTGCCCTTTGCCCATGGGAGCCATAAGATCGATGATTCTCATGGACAAATCATTTTCGCCAGGCATTTCTAAATGAATGCGTTCTTCTGGATAGATGGGGGTCAATCGATCAAAATAGGGTCTTCCCACAGATTTGTCCGGATGCTCTCCATTGATTTTTTCGATGAAGTTTAATCCCGCAAAACGCTCCCCTTCCCTGGGGTATCTGGCGTAGCCAATGACCTCATCTCCCGTACGCAAATCAAAACGCCGAATTTGAGGGGGAGATACATACACATCCTCTTGGCCTGTGAGATAATTTTCTCCACGTAAAAAACCGAAGTTGTTGGTATCAAGGATCTCTAGCACCCCTTTTACATCATACTCATTGGAATTTTTAACTCTCTTCCCATTTTCAAAAGACACTTCTTTGGGTTTGAAATTTCTTTGAGGGGATTCTTTTTCTGGTAGCGTTTTGGTGATCTCTTTCTCCAGGTTTTCCTTGTTTTTCTCTTCCACTAAAGGAGGCTGATCTTTTTCTAGTTCATCCAAAAGCATCGCCAAAAGCTCTCCTTTTCGATATTTTAGATGATTCTTCACACCTTTTTCTTTGGCCACCTCTCGTAGCTCTGTTAATTTCATGGCTTCTAAGATCGTTGGATTATACTTTTGCATGAATTGCTCCTTTGGTTGTGTTTTAGATGCTGCGTTCTTTGGACACATGATTTTTTGGGATGGTATGGTACCACCCTTCATGAGCACCGCCATAGACTTTTAGATAGTTCTTAACTTTGGTCTTTCCATTATACCAGAGATTGGAATCCTCCGTCTTCACAATATTATAAGAGGCACCCTTAGGGTACCCCTTATGGATTACTGCTTTTTCACCTGCAGTGCATGTTCTACAAAGGATTGGAATAGCGGATGAGGATTGGTAGGTCTACTCTTTAGCTCTGGATGAAACTGCACAGCAACAAACCAGTGTAGCTCTGGTAATTCAAGAATTTCCACCAAGTTCTGCTGTGGGTTTCGACCACTAAAGACCATGCCCCTCTCTAAAAATTCGTCCATATAGGCGTTGTTAAACTCGTAGCGATGTCTATGTCGTTCAAAGATTTGCTTCTTTCCATAAGCTTCATGAGCTTTTGACCCTTCTGTTACCGCCGCTTCAAACCTACCAAGTCTCATGGTACCACCAAGACCTTTTATATTCTTTTGCCCTTCCATAAGATCAATGACTGGTTCACCGCTGTCTTTCTCAAACTCACTACTGTTGGCCTCTTTATACCCCAACACATTTCTGGCAAATTCGATGACAGCCGCTTGCATACCAAGGCAGATGCCAAAGAAGGGAATGTTTTTTTCCCGCGCATGGGAAATGGCCAAAATCTTCCCCTCTACACCTCTATGGCCAAATCCTCCTGGAACAAGAATGCCATCTACGCCACCTAGTCTTTCTGAAATGTTTTCTTCTGTGAGTTCCATGGCGCTCACCCATCGAATATTTACCTTGATACCTTTATGAAGACCCCCATGAGACAATGCTTCCACCACAGATAAGTAGGCATCATGCAGCTCCACATACTTCCCCACCAAAGCGATTTCCACCTCTTCATGGAGATGATGCATCTTTTTCACCATCTCTTCCCACGCATGATGATTGGGCTCTACACAGGAGAGTTGAAGTTTTTCACAAACCAGGGTGTCTAAGCCTTCTTTCTGTAATAAGAGGGGCACTTCATAGAGAGTTTCTGCATCTCTATTTTCGATGACGTCTCTTTTTTCCACATTACAAAAGAGACTGATCTTCCCCTTAAGCTCCTCAGACAACTCTTTTTCTGTTCGGCAAACGATGATGTCTGGCTGAATGCCAATGCCCCGTAGTTCTTTGACACTGTGTTGTGTGGGTTTTGTTTTCAGCTCTCCTGCTTTCCCAAGATAAGGCACTAAGGTGACATGAATAAACAAGACGTTTTTTTGCCCTACCTCAAATTTCATCTGTCGTATAGCCTCTAGGAAGGGCAAGGATTCGATGTCCCCTACGGTGCCACCTATTTCTGTGATGACCACATCCACCTCTTCCTTGGAAGCTTCTAAAATATGGGTTTTGATTTCTCCTGTAATATGAGGAATCACTTGGACTGTTTTCCCAAGGTAAGCTCCTTGACGTTCTTTTTCGATGACCCGGTGATAAATTCGCCCCGTGGTGATGTTGCTGTTTTGGGATAAATTCTCGTCAATGAATCGCTCATAGTGCCCCAGATCCAAATCTGTTTCCGCACCATCTTCTGTGACAAAAACTTCTCCATGCTGATAAGGACTCATGGTTCCCGGATCCACATTGATATAAGGATCAAACTTTTGCAGCGTTACCTTGAGGCCCCGATCCTTCAGCAGTCTTCCCAAAGATGCCGCAGTGATCCCTTTTCCCAAAGAGGACACGACTCCGCCAGTGACAAAAATGTACTTGGTGTTTTTCATAACTTTTTCCTCCTAAGCCGTTGACAAATACTCCACCTTTGGTATAATAGAAATTACCCTATTGATAACATAGGCTTGTTGTTTTAAAATTTAAATATGTGAATAATGATAGCACAACATTTGAGAAGATGCTACCATTATTTTTGCATTTCATTTTTCGCTTATGCGTCCCCACAGAAAACCCCTCCACCCCAAAGGGATGGAGGGGTTTATTCTTTTTAAGATTTTTTTGTAATGTGGATATTCATCTCATTCTCTTCCCCCACATCTCCGGCAATATCCAAACGATACCGAATATACACATGGGTAGTCCCCTCTTCCTCTTGAATGGAATACTCCTTGGTTTCCACTGCCATGGACATGGACCCCACTTCCATCTTATACACAAATACATCCTTATGATCCTTTCTAAAGATCATCTTGGATTCAATATTCCCAGTTCTAAATAATACCATCTCTTCTTGGTCTATGTGGAGCTTTGTAAACACCCCTTCCATACCAGTTAAGGCACTCTCTTCATAGGTCACACTGGTATACCCATCTTTTTCTTCTAAATTACCCATATAAACCACTTCTATGGGCTCTTCCTGAATCTTTTTATTGAGTACTTCAATTTTCACTTTTTGCATTTAACCACTCCTCTCCCCGTCTGTTATAAGGTTTTTTTAAGAATCCACCTTTGTAATTTAACGCCCTATTAATAATTATAGTATAAACTATAGTAAAGGGCTTGCCCTATATTTATTTTTTGAAGGC
>DOKV01000095.1 GCA_003510765.1 Clostridiaceae bacterium
ATGGCACCTTGGGAAGAAGGCATATTGATGATGGTTCTTCCTGTTTTCATGCGATTGCCAAAGGCTTCAATACGATCTTTTGATAGGATTTGGTCGGTGTATAGAACAGAAGTGTGTCCAAAGCCCCCCAGTTTTACCAAGGCGTCGGCTTGATTTAATGCGTGGTCAAAGGTCGATGCTCTATACATGCCTAGGATGGGAGAGAGTTTTTCATGGGCAAAGGGTTCATCCTCTGCAATGCGCTCCACTTCTCCAATGAGTACTTTACTGTTTTTAGGGATGGAGAGTCCTGCTAAAGAAGCAATGGTGTGGGCACTTTGTCCTACAATGTCTGCATTGAGGACGCCGTTTTTTAATATGATGCCGCGGAGGGCATCCGTTTCATCTGGAGAAAGAATGTAAGCACCTCGATCTAGGAGTTCTTCTTTCACAGCGTCATAGACTTCATCTAAGACGATGATGGATTGTTCTGATGCACAAATGACGCCGTTGTCAAAGGTCTTTGATAAGAGGATGGAGCTCACAGCCATTTTAATGTGTGCTGTGTCATCGATGATGGCAGGGGTATTTCCAGCGCCCACACCGATGGCAGGCTTTCCGGAGGAATAAGCCGCACGCACCATACCAGGGCCACCCGTGGCCAAAATAATGTCTGCAGATGACATGACCGTTTGCGTCATTTCTAAGGAGGGCTTTTCAATCCATTGGATGATGCCTTCTGGTGCACCTGCCTTCACCGCGGCATCAAGGATTACCTTGGCTGCAGCAATGGTGGAGGCTTTGGCCCTGGGATGGGGAGAAAAGATGATGGCATTTCTAGTTTTTAAAGCCAGGAGCGCTTTAAAAATTGTTGTGGACGTAGGATTGGTTGTGGGAATTACCGCAGCGACGACACCAATGGGTTCTGCGATTTTCGTTAGTCCATAGGAATCATCTCGCTCGATGACCCCACAGGTTAAATCCTTACGGTATTGATTATAAATATATTCTGAAGCAAAGTGATTTTTTATAACTTTATCTTCCACAATACCCATGCCTGTTTCTTCTACAGCGAGTACTGCCAAAGGAATTCGATGGTTGTTAGCAGCCAGAGCAGCTTGCCTAAAGATTTCATCCACTTGTTCTTGAGTATAGGTGGAAAAGAGTTCTTGCTGCGTGCGAAGGGTTTTCATAGCCTCTTGGAGTTCTTGTACTGAGGTGATCGCATTCATACTGTACACATCCTTTGTTAATTTATTGACAATCTCATCATAGCACCACAAAATTACATCGTCAAGATGATTGGTGCAAATATAGTTAAAAAAATAACGATATTATGATAAAAATAAGAATAAACGGTTACATTTTATAAAAACTATTAAAATGAGTGTATTTTTCACTAAAATCAGAAAAGGGAAATGGATGTTGTTTTTCTTGAAATAAGGCGGAAAAACCTTAAAAACCATTAAATACTGATAAAAGATTAACAATAAGAGGGGTTTTAAGATTTTCCTCATGGAAGAGAAGATTTGCCATGAAACTGTTATAAATTCCTGGGTCTCTTAGGGTGAACGCTGATGTATTTATGCTGTAATGGAAAGGCTATTTAATGTGTGAAAGACAGAAATAAACCAAATAGAGTAAGAAAGCCATGAAGAATCTATAAAATCCCTGTGATAATTTCATGAGACCCTTGAAATATAGGGGAAGGACTCTATATAATTTGCTATCGCATGGAGGATTGCTCTGTGTACAATATAGTTTATGAATTTGGAGGAAGAAAAAATGAACCATATAGATCAAGTCTTACATTTGATGGATGAAGCCAAGGAAAAGAACCCCTTGGTGGATTTTCTCATCAACTACGTGACAGCCAATGAGCTGACGAGTATTACATCCTACTTTGGCGGAACTCCAGTGATGACCGATGATCCCATTGATGCAGCAGAAGTGGTGGAGTTTGCCAAGGTGGATGCGTTGGTCTTCAACATCGGTACCGTGACCAATAAGCAAGTCCAAGCCATGATAGAGGCTGGAAAGAAAGCCACAGAGCTGAACATTCCAATCATCTTAGACCCCGTGGCAGCAGGGGCAACCCCCTTTAGATCCCAATCCATTCGTCGGATGTTAGAAGAACTGAACATTTCTGTGATCAAAGGAAACCTTGCTGAAGTGAAAGCATGTCTTGGGGTGGAGACCACCTCAAAGGGGGTAGATTCCAATGAAGATGAAAGTGAAGCAGAAAAGTATGTGGTGGCCTTGGCAAAGAAGTATCATTGCGTGGTGGCCATGACTGGTGTAGAGGATGTCATCAGCGATGGCGTGAGAGTGGTGAGAATCAAGAATGGCTCCAAGAATCTGCCCAAGGTCATAGGCACAGGATGCACCATTGGTGCTTTGGTGGGGACTTTTAGTGGTGTCACCAAGGACTACTTCTACAGTGCTCTCACCGGTGTCATCATCATGGGCATCGCAGGAGAGATTGCGGACAAGAAAGTAGAAAAGGGTGCAGGGTATTATACCTACAAACATCACCTCTTGGATACATTGTCCATCTTAAGCAATGAAGAAGTGAAGGCTTATGCCAATATCGTGGATGTTCAATATGAGGATGTGGCTGTTTAGAAAGGAAGTAGAAGATGAAGCTTAAGGAATCTTTAAAAGGACTCTATGAGGAGAAATTTCAAGGAAAGTACCCTCTGGTTTGCTTTTTAACCAATTATGTAACGGTGTTAGATTTGGTGGATATGTGTATACACTCTGGTGGATCACCGGTCCTCACCGATGAAATTTCAGAAGCCCATGAGATGGTCACCTACTCTGGTACCCAAGCAGTGGTCATGAACTTTGGCACCATCAATAGGGAATATCTAGACATCATGACCCTCACGGGGAAGACAGCCAATGAAGCAAAGGTGCCAGTGATTGTGGATCCTGCAGCCATTACAGCCTCTTCTTTTCGAAAGTATGCCATGGAGCATTTATTGAAGGAAGTGAAGGTGTCCATCCTCAAGGGGAACCTGGGAGAAATCAAATTTATTCTTGGCTATGAAACCAAGAACAAAGGCATTGATTCTTTTGAAGATGAGAGGGATGGGGAAAAGTATGCCGTGGAACTTGCTAGGAAACTCCAGACCGTTGTGGTGATGACGGGAGAAACGGACATCATCACCGATGGGCATCGCGTGGCTATGGTGCGCAATGGAGATGCTGATTTAAAGAGAATTTGTGGTGCAGGCTCTTCGGTGGCATCCATCATGGCCACCTATTCAGGGCTCACCAAGGATTATTTTCTCAGCGCCACCTTAGGGTGCGCGGTCATGGGGGTGGCAGCAGAAAAGGCCAAAGAACGCATGGGAGAGAACCAGGGCATTCGCACCTATAAAGCACTGCTTCATGATCATGTGGCCCTTTTAAAAACCGAGGAGCTTATGGAAGCCATGCATGTGGAGGAAAAGATCTTAGAAGGATAAGAAAAGGCCAAGGAGCTGGAGACACCCAGAACCTTGGCCTACCCTTTCTTGACGTAGAAGATGGCTTGCAAATTTTCAAAGAATCATCTACTATAGATTAGTAAGGAAATTTTTTTGCTACTATGGCTCAGTCGGTAGAGCAGCTGATTCGTAATCAGCAGGTCGGCGGTTCGATTCCGCCTAGTAGCTCCATAGAGGAAAAGCAATGATGTTGATGATTCAAGTCATTGCTTTTTTTTTGGTTCTGTTGTGAATAGTGTTGAAATATAGGCAAAAACAACGGAATTTGATTGAGTTCCTTTGTTTAGCTTGTGGCAATAACGTATAACAGTTCAATTACAAATGGGAGTTACTGTCCGAATGTCGTGTTTTCATATACGGTTATGCCAAGAATCTTAATTTCAATCCCCGTGTCGTAACCATCCACCCCTCTGAGCGCATGATAATTTGTGATGCTGTACAAGACTGCTTGATATCTAACAGTTCCACCATCTTTATAGCGTATCGGAATTGGGAACATCAAAATTAAAATTATGATAATAACGATGATGCTGATGAGCTGTTTCTTCATCACTTCCTCCTGAGACTATTAATGATCTTTTTCAGTTCATATCGCGTATTTTGTATCAATGCATAATAACATCTACCTCTATATATTAATATGATACTAAATCTTCAAGCCTACTAAATCTTCAAATAACATTCCAATATCAACACAGATGTTAAATAGAGCCTTTTTATTAGAGAAAAAGGTGAATCAGCTGATTTAGTATAGTAAGCACTCTGGTGATGTGCCCATGAGGAAGATTTATAAAGAGAACAGTAGAGGAACTGCATCATATGAAATACTAAAGGATCTACACTGTTCGTTGTGTAGATCCTTTTTCTCATGGGCTGGTTCCCCAAGATTTTTACTTTTCCCCAAGTTTTGTGGAGAGTACATACCCAAGAGCCAGAGCCAAAATGGAGAATACGGCTGTGGGTAGTGTGAAAGTTGTTTGAGGAAGACCATAAAAAATGGCGATGGGCGAAGCGGCCACAAGGCCTAAAATGGCGGCATAGGTTTTCCCTGGATAGGCGTTGAAAAGCCATGCAATGAGCTTTGCCACCAATCCAATGCCCAGAAGGATGCCAAGACCAAAGGGCAAAATCACCAAGAGACCTTGGCCTATACCAGAGGGGTTTAGATCAAAGACGCTACGGATGAAGGTGGAAAGGGTGGTCAAGATTTTATCGTAATATCCAAGAAGGATCAGTACCAAAGACCCACTGACTCCAGGGATGATCATGGTGGCAGCAGCGATGACTCCCACCACAAACAGGATGAAAAAGGTCAAAGGCGTCATGATGATGGTAGTAGATTCCATGGCATCGGTACTTACAAAGGTCATGAACAGGATGAGAAATATGAAGAGCATAAAGAGGAGGGCTTCAGAAAACCCCTTCTTTTCTTTCTGAGCTTTTTGCCATAGGGGTGGGACGCCGCCAAGAATCAGGCCCAAAAAGAGGCAAGCCATGACCAAGGGATAAGCATCCATAGCCCCTTGAATCACAAAGGATAAAGCGCCGATGCCAAAGACTGCGCCCAGGACGTAGGGAAGAAGAAGGCGAAGGCTTTTCTTCCAATCCTTTCTCAATGTATTGATGGCCAAAAGGAGCTCATCATAAGCACCCAATGCCACCGCCATGGTTCCCCCACTGACCCCAGGAATAATGTTGGAGATCCCAATGAGTAAGCCTTTGAAAAAAGTGTTTATAAAACTAATCTTTGAGTTCATTTTAAATTCTCCATTTAATGCATTTTATGGACACAAGATAACCTTGTCACCACAGAGAATAGTATACCATTAAAGAGAAAAGATGGAACTGAAAAATTCATGAAGATTCTCCGGGACAATAGTTCAAAAGGGTTGTGAGAGAAAGAAATTTGCAATGGTGACGGTTATTGCATATAATGAAGGGTACCATTTTATGAAGACAGAATATGGACGAAGAAATTGACCTCAAAAGACGGGGTCCTTGGGAGAATATATGAGAAAAGAATTTAAGAATATACAGATGGATGAAGAAATTTTTAAGGCTGTGGAAAACCTTGGATATAAGGAACTGACAGAGATTCAGGAAAAGGTCATTCCTGTGGCCTTAGCAGGGAAGAATATATTAGGCGCTTCCTCCACAGGAAGTGGAAAAACCTTGGCTTTTTTGATGCCCATGCTAGAGAAAACCAGTTGGCAAGAACAAAAAGCCTCTACGCTGATTTTGGCACCCTCTAGAGAATTGGCCATCCAAATCAAAAATGAATATGATGCCTTAGGACGGTATAAGAAGCTATCTTGTGTCGCTGTCTATGGAAAGCAGCCCATGAAAGAGCAGCTACTGGCCATGAAGAACCGTCATCAAGCCATCAGTGGAACACCAGGACGGGTGCTGGACCACTTGAAAAGGGGCACTATAAAAGGGGAAGACATCACCACTTTGATCATTGATGAGGTTGATGAATTGTTAGACCGAGGATTTTATGAAGAGATGATGGACATCCTTTCTCACTTGAAGGGAATCTCACAAACCATGATGTTCTCTGCCACCATCAGGGAAGAAGTACAAGCCTTGGCAGAAAAAATTGCACCGGCCTATACGTTGATTCGTGCCAGTAAAGAAGAAGAGCTGAACATCAAAGAAACCCACTATAAGGTGGAGGAGAAAGATAAGTTCAAAGCCTTGTTGTCCATTTTATATGGTCAAAAGCCTCAAGGGATGATCATCTTCGTGAACACAAAAGAAGCTTGTGGTCGTCTTCAACATGAACTGGAGAAGGCCAATGTGGATGCCTTGAAAATTCACGGGGGTATGCTCCAAAAGGATCGAGAAATCGCTATGAACCGCTTTAAGAAAAAAGAAGTACCCTACTTGGTGGCCACAGATGTAGCTGCTAGAGGCATCGATGTATCCTTTCTTACCGTATCTCTTAGCTATGATTTCCCCGTGGAAAAAGAGAGTTATGTACATAGAAAAGGACGAACCGGTAGACACTTTAGAGAAGGGGAAGCCATCTATTTCATCACAGAGCGCGATGAACGGAAGGTCTCAGAAGTAGAAGCTTATGTGGGCTATGGCTTTGGCGAACCCCTAGAGATGGACTATAGACCCTTTAGAGAAGAAAAGGATGCCTTTAGAGAGTTTCAAAAGGGTCTTCGAAAGAATCGCCCCAAAAAGAAAGAGACCCATGAAGACATCATGAGACTATATGTTAATGGCGGAAAGAAGAAAAAAATTCGGGCCATTGATATTGTGGGTACCCTTCATAGCATTCCAGGCATTGAGACAGAAGACATTGGGATTATCACCGTAGAAGAGATGGGCTCTTACATCGATATTTTAAATGGTAAAGGAAATAAGGTGTTAAAAGAGCTGAAGGAGCGAAAAATCAAAGGAAAAACCTTAAAGGTGGAACGCTCTAGAAAATAATCATGGAAGACTCCTTAGAAATCATTGGGTAACAACCAAGGTTTCAGGAGTCTTTTTTTGCGAAATCATAGCGAGTAGTTCTATATATGAAGACCATGAAAAGAACAATTTACACAATATTTGCCCCTTTTTCAGATGTTAGTGTATGAAATATGGTATACTTAGGTATGAGAATTTTGAGAATATTATAATTACCTGGGGTGAATGAAATGGAAATGAAAGCAAACGAAAGAAGAGAACTATTGGAAGAAAAAAGAGCATTGGCCATCAAATCGCTGAAAAGGCTACTCAATGATCGTGATGAATTTTTCAATTTCATCAATTTACATGATGTATGGTATCGATGGATGGGGGGACGATTTTCTGTCACCAGCATCGACAGTATGGGAGAAACCCTCATTGAGTATTTAGAGAAATATTTAAAGGTAAACAATGTACTTGCCCATGGAGATAGGAGTTCAAGAAGGATTTTGGTTTTAGATTATAAGGGTGTGGAGTTCCTACTTAGAAAAACCGATGGAAAAGAGGAATTCGGGGCCATTTCCATCATTGATGGACCCCATAGCTTTCGGGTACTCTCTTGGGATAAGTTCAGTGCTTTTTTAGAAAAAGAACTGTTCATTTGGATGGAGCAGCCTTCCGAGAAAATGAAAGAGCTTTCCATGGAAGAGCAAATGATTGTAAGTGAATAGGATATAGAAAAGACCTGGAACACGCCAGGTCTTTTTTTATGTCTTATTCTAGGGCTTCATCTATGGCGATGAAAGCTTGCTTGGATAAATCAAAGAGCCCTTGATCGGTGATTTTTAAGGCAGGAATCACAGGCAACGTGAGAAAAGATAAGGTCAAGAAGGGATTAAAGGTGAGATGCTTAAAGAGTAGTGCTTCAGCCTTATGAAGGGATGCCAATTGCGCTATGATGACTTCCATGGATGCACTGGACATAAGTCCTGCAATATCCAGGGGAAGTTCAAACAAAATCTTTTGGTCCTTCACCAAAACGATGCCTCCACCAATTTCTTCCATACGATTCATGGCAAGAAGAAGGTCTTCATCCTTTAGGCCTAAAGCCACCAAGTTATGAGAGTCATGGGCAATGGTGGTGGCCACAGCGCCATCCATAAGTCCAAATCCTTTGGCCAAGCCTTTACCCACCTTTCCGTGGTTACCATGTCGTTCGATGACAAAAAGTTTGGCTAGGTCCTCGTCACTGCCTACGGGTGCTAACGCGTTTTCATCCACCGCTAAGATCACATGGTTTGTTAGGAGGCTATTGGGGATGATCTCAATGGCGTGGAGTACACCGGTGGTGCTTTTTATGACGAGGTCTTCCTTGGTGAGCCTTGGTAAAGAGATGGTATTTTCCATGGGTGGAAGCCTATGGTCTTCATAGGAGAAATGGTTCACACCCTCTGCAAAGGTCAAACGTCCTCCTTTATAAACTCTCGAGATGCGAAGGTCTTCTAGGGTATCTACCACCAGAAAATCAGCATCATAGCCTGGTGCTACAGCGCCCTTTTTTTTCAGCCCATAGCAGGTGGCAGGATTTAATGTGGCCATGCGGATGGCTTCCACGGGGGATAGGCCATAGGCCATGGCACGTCTCACCATGTCATCGATACTGCCATCTCTATAGAGGTCATCAATATAGAGATCATCGGTACAGAAGGTGAACCGCCCATGATTTTGGCTGTTCACCAAAGGGATTAGCGCATCAAAGTTCTTGGCCACAGACCCTTCTCGAATATGGACATAGAAGCCTTTTTCTAAGCGATCCTTGGCTTCTGCTAAGGTGGTGCATTCATGGTCTGTGGAAATACCCACCACACGATAAAGATTGTTGTCCATGGGGGTGAGGCCCGCGCCATGTCCATCCAAAGTTTTCTTCGCATGCTGCGCATCCAAGAGCTTTGCCAAAAGATCGTCTCGTTTTTCTTTTACGCCCATGAGGTCCATGACTTCCGCCAAACCAGAAACTTCTTCTTGTGCATAATAGGGGGCCAAATCTTTGGCCGAAAGCACCGCACCACTGGTCTCATGGATAGTGGCAGGGACACAAGAAGGGAGCATCATGTGGAAATCCACCGGGAGATTTTTGGACGCTTCCATCATGAAATCCAGACCTTTTGTTCCTAGCACATTGCCAATTTCATGAGGATCCATGATCACCGAGGTGATGCCATGGGCTGTGGCAGCTTTTGAGAATTCCTTTGGGGTGGCCAAGGTGGATTCAATATGTATATGGGCATCCATGAGCCCTGGTACCACATAGGCACCTTGTAAGTCCACGGTGCTAGTGCCCACATAGTCTTCACCAAAGCCAATGATCTGGCCATCTTTTACCCCAAAAGCTGTGGATAGGATCTCCCCACTAAAGACATTGAGGATTTGTCCGTTGATAAACACCGTATCACAGGGCTCATTGCAGAGGGCAGCATCTATGAGACTGGTTAGTTGCTCCTTTTTCAAAAGGAAATCACCGCCTTTACGTTTGTTGTTATATGTAATATATAGGATGGGTGCTTCCCTGTCAATGAAACCAGGAAAAAGAAAATGAACTGGCAAAATGCCAGTTCAAAATATATGGGAGTTTTTTAGGAGCCTTGTTTTAGTCTTCCTTAGGAAGATAGGTTTTAAACCAGTTGTCTATTTCTGTGAGCCTACGTACTCTGTGTTTGGGCTTTCCAGAACGAGAAAGTTCATGGTTTTCACCACGGAACATACACATTCTAGCATCCACACCATGATACTTTAGGGCTGTAAACATCTGAAGTCCTTCCGTGAGCCAGCAGCGGTAATCTTCCTCAGAATGTATGAAGAGGGTAGGTGTTTGTACTTGGTCTGAATACTTTAGGGGAGAGTGCCACCACATCTTTTCTTGGTTGTCCCAAGGTGAGGAAGCAGTTTGGTCATCGGCAAAATAGTAGCCAATGTCTGTGGTGTTAAACATGGAAATCCAATTGGAGATGCTTCGCTGGGAAGCCGCCGCTTTGAATCGATGGGTGTGTCCAATGATCCAGTTGGTCATGAATCCACCGTAGGAACCACCGGTGACAAAGAGGTTTTCTTGGTCCATGTCTTCATAGGTGGCCAAAGCCAAATCCGTGAAGTTCATGAGATCCTCATAGTCGATGGTGCCATACTTTCCTCGGATGTCAGAGAAGGCATTGCCTTTCCCATCACTACCCCGTGGATTAGAGAAGATGACGAAGTAGCCTTGGCTAGCAAAGTATTGGAGTTCATGGTAGAAGACACTGCCATAAACGGTCTTGGGTCCTCCATGGATTTCTAAAAGCACAGGGTATTTCTTGCCCTTTTCGTAGCCTATGGGCTTTAATACAAAGCCATCAATGGTTTCACCGTCCTCTAAAGCATAGGAAAGTTTCTCTGGTATGGAGAGAAGAAGTTCTTCTTTTACCCAGTCATTGAAGGTGGTCAGTGCCTTGGAACCGGTATCTTCTAGGGTGTAAAGCTCTTGTAATGAAGTGTTCTTCATACCAATATAGAGCACATGACCCTTTTGGATGCTGAAGCTATCCACGGAGCCTTCTTCTGCGAAGACTTTAGAGACCAGACCTTCTTGATCCACTTTCATCAGGTATGAATCGGTGCCTTCGGTGGAAGTGAAATAGAAGGCGCCTTCAGAGACCATGCGCTGATTGCCACCACCATATCGAGCATCACTACCCACAGAGCTATACATGGAGCGGTCTAAGTCTTCAGTGAGAAGAGACAGCTCTCCTTTTTCCAAATCATAGAGGTAGAACTTGCTATTTTCGTTGATGCCAAGCTTTTTCATGTCGGTACCAATTAAAATCAAGGTTTTCTCATTGAGAAAATCTGCATAGGAAAGAGAGAGGCCTTTGGTTTCTAGGGGTAGGATGGTTGTGCCATCAAAGATGGTCAGTTCATTAAACAAAGGCGCTTTGTTTTGGAAGGTGGTGGAAAGAATCACGGCATGATCTTTTTCTTCGTTGAGCTTTATTTGCTCCACATCGGTGAACTCTGAAGAAAGATACTTCACAAATTGACCTTTTTCATCAAACAAGCTTAGTCTGGACCGTTTCATGGAAGTAAATCCACCGCCATTGGACCAGTAAGGGATTTCTTCTAGTACTTCATAGTCCTTTTCTTCTTTTAAACGCTTCAGTTCATCGCCCAGGGCAGAGTCATCTAAGGTAAGTTGGTCTTTGGCATTGTTGTCAAAATAGACAGAAGCCAAGATCTCTCCACTTTTGAGGATCTCATAGCTGAGGACTTTTTTGTTGAAGCGAAGATACCTGTCTGCCTCGCCCCCATGAATATTGATTTTATACACTTGGGTAAATTCCTTTAAAGATTCTTGATCTTCTTTGTCCTTGTCCTCACGGATGGTGGTGAAAAGGATGTTTTCATCATCTAGCCATTTAAAGGAAGCTTCTTTATTAAAGGCAGTAAGCTTTCGTGTCTTTTCAGTCTTGGTGTCTAAGACATAAAGATTGGATAGATATTTGTTCCCATCTAAATCTACGCCATGGACAGCAAAAGCAGCATGTTTTCCGTCAGGGGCATGTTCTATACCCGAGAGAAATGTAAAATTCTTAAATTCATCAATGGTTATCTTTCTCATAAGGACCTCCAGTTTTTTGGTTGATACCTTTAATATACAGGATAATTAACAGACAGTTTAGAATAAATAGGGAACTTCTGTATGTACAGGTCCATATCTGTTATCTTCAGGGACGAAAAAAACCCCTGCTGGGGGAAACAGCAGGGGTTTTGTAGGCCAGTTAAAATATATAGGGAGAGGGATCATTTAAGAAATTATTTTGCTTCTTTGTAAAGCTTGGATACTTCATCCCAGTTTACAACGTTGAACCAATTTTCAATGTATTCAGGTCTTCTATTTTGATACTTTAGGTAGTATGCATGTTCCCAAACATCTAATCCCAGGATGGGTTCTAAGCCATCTGTAATGGGGTTATCTTGGTTTGGTGTAGACACTACATCGAGCTTTCCGTCCTTCACAACGAGCCATGCCCATCCAGAACCGAATCTTGTAGCCGCAGCTTTTGCAAAGACACTTTTAAATTCATCAAAGTTACCAAACTTTTCATTGATGGCTTCAAGGAGTTCACCTTCAGGCTTTTGTCCTTCAGCTTTCTTCATCACGTTCCAGAACATGGTGTGGTTTAAATATCCACCACCGTTGTTTCTTACGGCTCCTCTAATCTCTTCAGGAATTGTATCTAGCTTTTCCACAAGTTCGCGAACACTCTTTTCTTGTAGTTCAGGATACTTTTCCAATGCAGCATTTAAGTTGTTTGTATATCCTTGATGATGCTTGCTGTAATGAATTTCCATGGTTTGTGCATCTACATAAGGTTCCAGTGCGGTATACTCATAAGGTAGTTTTGGTAGTTCATGTTTCATTCTTTTCATTCCTCCATTTATTCAATCAAAAATTATCTTGTAACTCCCAACAAGGGGAGGGTTTAATTACTGTATGTTCTTACTATAGCCTATGAGGATACAAAATTCAATAGCATGCAATTAAATTTACCGTGAATCTGTATTTTATTCATATGATGTTCATAAAATTCATGAGCTTTCTTGTTTCCTAGAGGGAAAAACCCATGGGTTTAGTCTTTTTTGCCAAAGACTTTATCGTCAAATTTCTTTTTGTTCACGTCATAAGTGGCTTTGAGTTTTAAAAAGATTTCTTTGTTCTTCAATAAAGTAAGGTCTGGGAAAGCCTTAAAAAGACGCTTGTTTTGATAGCGGCCTTTTTGGAAAAGGGCTTTGACTTTATCCGTATAGAGGATGGAACCCTCTAGCTTGTTTTGTAAGAGGTGCTTCAGCTCATCTAGCTTCACCACGCCGTCTTTTAAGAGCTTATCAAAGTCTTCTCGTACAGCTTTCACACGAACATTGAGGAGGAGTAGGTGCCTAACGGTGATGAAAAGATCCAGAAGGAGAAGAAGAAAAAGAATCCAAGAAACCCATCCTATGGTTCTAGCGTCTAAGGTATAGAGGAATCCCGAAAGGCCTGGGTGGACCCACTTAATGAGAAGAAGGGATAAAGTAGCAAAGACCAATGCGCCTGTCAAATAGACGCGGCCATGGATATTAAAAGGTCTTCCGGTATAATCCCACCACTTGGCGTGGAAGAGTTTTTCAAGGACCACAGCAGTGAAGTATTCCACCACGGAGGTTAGGACCATACTGGAGAGAAATAGAGGGAAAAGAGGGGTTTCTGTGCCATAAAAAACCAAGAGGATGAGGAGTGCACCAAATCCATAAACAGGGCAAAGGGGGCCGTTTAGGAATCCCCGGTTCACCCATTTCCGATCCGTGATGGAACAGAGGGTAGATTCATAAAGCCAACCTATAAAGCTATAGGATATGAAGTAAAGAAAATACAAGGCTATGTTCATGAAGTGTCCTCCCTATAAAAGGTTTTACTACTTCTAGTATAGCCCAAATCTTTGATAATTATAGGGAAGAACCAAGAATAATACTTTTATCTGCCACTTTTTTCACAAATTCCTCGTCATGGGAAACCAGTAAAATGGCGTGGTCTTTTTTGATGTCAGAAAGAATATCTGCTAAGAGTGTTTTGTTGTCCTGGTCTAGGCTACTGGTGGGTTCATCAAAACAAAGAAGTCGAGGCTTCATGAGTAAGGCTCTGATGATGGCGATGCGCTGTTTTTGACCACCAGATAGAGAGGAGGGATACATGTATTTTTTCTCCAATAAACCAAATTCCCTTAAATACCCTTCAGCTTTTTCCAAAAGCTCTTTTTCTTTGTACAGTTTATGATAGGTTGGCGCCATGAGGAGGTTGTCCAGTACATGTCGGTGCTGAAATAGAGAGGAAGACTGGAAGACCAGCCCTACCTTGGTGCGGTTTTCATCTGTGAGCTTTTGGCCATCCAGATAGAAGGTTCCTTGGTCTTGTTTCTCCAATTGGACGATGCATTTTAACAAAGTGGATTTCCCCACGCCAGAAGGTCCCAAGATGGCGAGGATTTCATTTTGATCCACTTGAAAGCTTAAATCTTCTAACACGGCCAAATCGCCGTAGGATTTTGAGATGTTTTCTGCTGTAAATATCATAAATGCACCTTCCTCATTTGCTTTTCTATACGTTTCAATCCTTTTTCTAGGATGAAGCTGAGGGTGAAATAGATGATGCCCACCACAATGAAGGGGGTACCGGAAACATAAATATTCGCCAAGGTTCTAGACACTTTGATGAGTTCGCTGAGCCCCAAAGCATAGATCAGTGCTGTATCCTTTAAGAGTACCAACACTTCATTGGACAGGGAGGGGAAGCTATTTCGAACGCCCAGGGGAAGAAGAAGACGAATAAAGGTATAGCCTTTTCCAAAGCCTAGGACAAAGGCCACATCTTTTTGATCGCTGGGGATGCTTTGTATGCCACCTCGAAGGATTTCTGCCACATAGCCGGTGTAGTTAAAGGTAAACCCCACCAAAGCTGCGGTCATACGACTAAAGGTGATGCCAAAATAGGGCAACCCAAAGTAGATGAAAATCAATTGAAGAAGCAGTGGTGTACCACGAACCACGGAAATGTAGAAAGAAATCAAGGGCTTCAAAGCTTTGAAGTTATAAAGATAGGCAGTGAAAAGACCTAGAATACTGGAAAGAACCAATGTGACCAAGAAGTAAAAGAGGGTCTGAGACAGACCCTCCAAAAGCATAGGATAGCTGTTTTGAACCAGATCAATCATTGATGTACACCTTTTTGATTTCTTCGAAGGTCCCATCTTCTATGAGTTCTTTCAAGATTTTGTTGGTTTGTTCCAGTAAGGTCACATCTGATTTACGGAACCCTATGCCATAATCTTCTTCGCCAAAGTTGTCTTCAAGAACTCTATAGTCGGCCATATTCTTGGAAAGGAGCACGTATCTTGCAAATACTTCATCTAGTACAATGGCATCACTTCTGCCAGCTTCAAGATCCAAGAAAAGGTCCAAGTTAGAGTCAAAGGTGATCAGCTCTTTATTTTTCAGATTTTCATAGATGTCTTTTTCTTTGCTCACGGCATCATAGGCACTGGATTCCTTTTGTACAGAGACAGCTTTTCCTTTGAGGTCTTCTTTGATGAAGATGTCAGAGGTTGCTAAAGTGATGATGATTTGGGTGTTCTCCATGTAAGGATCTGAGAAGTTCACCTTTTCTTTTCTTGCTTCTGTGATTGTATAGCCATTAAAAATAACATCAATGTTGCCACTGTTGAGTTCTGTTTCTTTTAGAGACCAGTCAATGGGTTGGAATTTTGCGGTGAGTCCCATTTTCTCAAAAATAACTTTGGCAAGATCTACATCAAAGCCTGTGAGCTCCCCTTGGGCATTTCGGAAGCCCATGGGGACAAAGGTATCATCTAAGCCCACGACGATTTCGCCTTTCTCTTTCATTTCTTGGAAGCGATCCTCTGTGTCTTTTGCCCCTGTGGCACAGCCGGATAATAGAAGTAGTGCTAGGATTGTTGGGATGAGTTTTTTCATAATGTGTTCCTCCTTATTTATTTAACTTCCGTGAAAGAAAAAAAACGCCCTTAGTCAAATTCATGACTAAGGACGATATCTCTTCGTGGTTCCACCTTATTTCATCAAACACCTCACGGTGCTTGACCTCTTCGAGTACAATCATACTCTAGTCTTGATAACGGATGACAAGGATTCCCGGTGTCCACTACTTTTTTCATTTTGCAGACACAGCTCAAAGATGTGTTCCCAAATGCATTACTGTTTT
>DOKV01000076.1 GCA_003510765.1 Clostridiaceae bacterium
AATGAACATCCAACATGATTTGGGTGAGGTGCAAGTAGCCAAAAATCCAGAGACCGTTGTGGTTTTTGATTATGGATTCTTAGACATCATGGACAATCTGGATATTAAGATCACCGGACTACCCATGGGCAACATGCCTTCTTTCTTGGAAAAGTACAAAGATGAATCGGTGTATACCAATGTCGGGACCTTAAAGGAACCTGATTTTGAAAAGATTTATGAACTGCAGCCTGATGTCATCTTCATCTCAGGAAGAGCAGCAGAAGCTTATGAAGAGCTTTCAAAAATAGCACCAACCATTTATATGACCATCGACAATGCAGACTATATGGGCTCTGTAGAAAAAAATGCAAGACTCCTAGGGGAGCTCTTCCAGAAGGAAGATGAAGTGGAACAAGAACTCTCCAAGTTAAAGGACAAAATTGAAGACATTCAAGGAAAAGTTGCCGCTCAAGATGAAAATGCACTCATTGTTTTGGCAAATGATGGGGCCATAAGCTCCTATGGACGTGTTTCTAGATTTGGGATCATTCATAATACCCTAGGATTTAAAGAAGCGGATGAACATATTGAAGGTTCTACCCATGGGCAAAGTGTCACCTATGAGTATATATTAGAGAAGAATCCAGAAAATCTCTTTGTGGTAGACCGCGCTGCAGTGGTGGGTGGAGAAGTAGATGCTTCTTCTGTCATGGACAATGACATCATCAAAGAGACCATAGCCCACAAGAATGGAAAAATCCATTATTTAAGTCCTGAAGTATGGTATATCACCACTGGAGGATTCACCGGCACCACCATGATGCTAGAGGAAGTAGAAAAAGCACTAACGAAATAGCATAGAAGCGATTTGGCCTAACTTGATCGCTCATGGCATGACACGAATACTTGATACACTCCTTAATGACAAATCAAAGAAGAAATCCAGGAACCCCCTTCCTGGATTTCTTCGCGTCATTAGGCGGATGTGTGTATAAGTAGATGCATGAAAAAGCGTTCTGAGGAAGCTCAGAACGCTGTATTTCTTACATGAACTCTTTGAAGAAGCCTTCAATGACTTCGGTTTCCACAGGAAGATCCACCAAGGGGGCTTCCTTTAGGAAGGGGACTTTTTCCACATAACTTTGATCATCTTCAATATAGAGGATGCCTGTGGGAATTTTATCCCCCCATTCCATAGCCTTGGCAAAGGCTGCAGCTTTATCTGTGGGGTTGTAGCTGGCATTTTCATCGAGGTTATAGACTCTCTTTTTGTACCAAGCAAAGGTGTTTACTTTATTAAAGCTCACGCATGGCTGTAAGATATCCACCAGTGCGTAGCCATTGTAATTGATGGCCGCTTTCATGATGGATTTCAAATGCTCTTTGTCACCACTGAAAGCTCTTGCCACAAATCCAGCCCCAAGACCGATGGCAGCCACCATGGGGTTGATGGGGTGGGTATTGACGCCATCAGGGGTAAAGTCTGTCACATGACCAAGATCAGAAGTGGGAGAGGATTGACCCTTTGTAAGGCCATAGATTTGGTTGTCATGGACAAAGTGGGTCATATCCACGTTTCTTTTGATGTTATGGATGAAGTGATTGCCTCCTTCTCCATAGGAGTCTCCATCACCAGTATCCACGATGACCGTGAGCTTATGGTTTACAATCTTTGCCGCAGCTGCTGGAGGGAGCGCTCTTCCGTGGAGTCCTTCAAAGCCATTGGCGTTGATATATTGAGGCGTTTTGGCTGCTTGACCAATACCACCTACCACCAGGACTTCATGGGGGTTCTTTTGAAGCTCTTCCAAGGTTTCTTTCAAGGCTTCCAAGATGGCAAAATCCCCGCATCCAGGACACCAAGCAGTTTCAAACGTTAAAAATTCTGTTTTTTTCATAAGGCGGCTTCCTCCTTTACCTTCTTTTGGATTTCTGTGGCGGATAGGGGGCGTCCGTCATATTTTAAGACAGATCCATGGACCCTGATGCCAGTGACTTGGCTGATGAGTTGGGCCAGTTGGCCATTGTAGTTTTGCTCCACGTTGATCAGTTTCTTTGCACGTTTTGCATAGTCACGGAGTTTCTTTTCAGGTAGGGGCCAAATGTCCCCGAATACCAGTGCACCATAGGTGGTGGTACCCTCTTGATTTAAGAGATCAATGGCTTCAGAGAGAGGACTGTGAAGGCTTCCCCAACCAAGAAGAAGGATCTCTGGATCTTTTTCCCCAAGATACTCTGGTTCCAGCACTTCTTCTTGAAGGAGCGCAAACTTTTTGGCGCGTTTTTCCACCATGGCATTTCGCACCTCGCCAGATTCGGTGATGTTTCCAAGTTCATCATGTTCATCACTGTCTGCATTGACCATGGTACCAGGAATTCTACCTGGAATGAGTCTTGGCGAAATACCGTTATCTGTAAGTTCATAACGTTTGTATTCTTTTCCCTCTCTATAAGGAGTTTCATCGGCCAGGTGTCTATCAATGGTGACTTTTGACAGGTCAAAGGGTTTCACCGTACGGATGGCATCGGCCATGTACTGGTCCCCTAAAAGAATCACTGGAATCTGGTATTTCTCCGCCAGATTAAAGGCTCTTGTGGTTTGATAAAAAGCATCTTCAGGATGTCTTAAAGCGATGACCATTTTGGGGAACTCTCCATGGGAGGAGTGGACCACAAAGAGAAGATCACTTTGCTCCGTTCTTGTGGGAAGCCCAGTGGCAGGGCCAGGTCTTTGTATTTCTGCGATGACCAAAGGCGTTTCCATGATGCCTGCTAACCCCACGGCTTCTACCATGAGAGAATAGCCACCACCAGAGGTTCCAGTCATGGAACGGACACCGGTGTAAGAAGCCCCTATGGCCATGTTGATGGCCGCAATTTCATCTTCTGCTTGTTCCACCACCACTTTGGCTTCCTTGGACTTCTTCACCAAGTAACTCATAATGGACGTGGCAGGAGTCATGGGGTAAGCACTATAAAACTTCATCCCTGCGGCAAGTGCGCCTAAGGCAATGCTTTCGTTGGCTTGTATGAGCATGGTATCTTCTTGCTGAAGCGTTGGCTCTTCAAAGCGTTTTTCTGGTACCCCATAGCCACTTAGAAAGGCTGTAAGATTTTGCTTCACAATGTCTTCCTTAAATTTTATTGAGAGGATGTCTTCCAAATGGGCTTCATCCATCCCTAAAATCTTAAGTAGCGCGCCTAAGATGGCGGAAGAAGAAACTTTTGGGTTTCCAGCTTCTTTGGCTAAAGATTTTGCAGGAATCTTAAGAAGCCTTGAATCTTCATGGGAGACGTCTGTATCCGCTAAGATGAAACCGTCTTTGGCCAGTCTAGGTAGATGGAGTGTGATGGTCTCCGTATTCAGGGCAATGATTCCGTCAATTTCATCTCGATGGGTTTTCACAGGGTTTTCAGAAAAACGGATTTGAAAAAAGTTGTGTCCTCCCCGTACGCGACTCATATAGTCTTGCAGGGTAAATAAATGGTATCCTCGTTTTTGGAGGATTTTAGAGAAGGTAGCGCTGAGGGTTTCCATGCCTTGTCCAGCGGCACCGCCTATCAATAGGTTAAAATCCATAAATTACTTCACCTCGTCCTTTTTTAATGGTTCAATTATAACAAAGGTTTTCAGCTTCTCCGGGAATACATAGAAGTTTCAATGATTGGATACGCATTGGATACATGGTTCATGAACTGTTTAAAGAAAACCTTTAGATGTTAACAAAAATGGCCCTGAAAACATCAAGGATTTGATAAATGATATCAAATTATTGGATCTTTGATGAATCTATCAGAAAAAAGTGGAACTATGTGAATGAAATGATAGGACGGAGCATTTCTTGTGGGGGATAGTGAAAGGGGTGTCAATATCTGTACTAATATTACTTTCAGTGGTAGCGCAGCGAAAGATCAGGACGTGAAAGTGTTTCAAGCATTGTTTTATTGTGTTTTAAAGATACCAGAAACAGTTTCTACAGAATTATCTTCTTGAAACAATAAAACAGATTATAAAAAAATGTGATTTCTGTTTAATAATCCAACCTTATTGTGAAGGAAAGAACAGCAACTGTCTGTAAACTATTACACCGTCCTTATTGAATAAGTCTAGAAAAATGCTTATTATAGTAGTGTAGAACAAAATGCAGTTAGGAGGTTTGAAGTTGGATAATTTAAAAAGAACAGCTCTGGCAGATGAGTACG
>DOKV01000101.1 GCA_003510765.1 Clostridiaceae bacterium
AAAGAATCCTTGCGAGGGATTACATGCCACGTGGTAGAAACCAAGGATGAAGTAGAAGGCATTACCATGAAGATGTGGCTCCATGAAGACTACGGGTTTCCCATGAAAATTGAAACCACCATGGTCGAAGGTGGTACTTCGGTTATGGACGTGACAGATTTTCAAGTGGGTGGACTCTCAGACGCGCTCTTTGAAGTGCCTGAGGACTATGCAGTGACAGATCTGATGAACCTTCTTCCTTCAGCGCCATAGAAGCGAAGGCTTCCTAGTATTTCAAAGCCGGTGGAAGATGTGATTTTTCTACCGGCATTTTTGATTTATGGTTAAATAGATTGGCGTTCATGGTATAGTTAAAAGAGAACTCATCGTATGAAAAGGAGGTGGAGTACATGAAAAATTGGATGAAACTGCTAGCTGTGGTGGTCATGGGCACAGTTCTTGTGTCTTGTGGCATCCAAAAGGTCCGTGAAGAAGAAATCAAAGAAGGCTCCACCGTTCCTGTGGTTGACTCAAAGGACACCCTGCCCCATGAGGAGCTCACGAAAGAAGAGCCGGTGGCGTCATCTCCTAAGGAAGACCCGGAGGGGTCTGGCCCCCTAGCAATCATGGAGGTATCTGAAACTTTTTACATGGGATATACAGGAAATCTTCGAAAAGGACCGGGTCTTCACCATGATGTCCTGCAAGTGATTTATAAAGGGGCGCAAGTGGACGCCGTGGCCTATGTGGAAAATGGTTGGTATCAAGTGGTCTACCAAGGAGAACAAGGATACCTCAGTGAGATTTTGATGACCAAGGAAGCCCCTGTACGAGAGGTGGTCAAGGAACCGGTGATAGAGCCCACACCACCTAGGGAAGAAGCACCCCCTGTAGAAGCATTCGAGGAAGAGGAGCCAGAGGAACCAGAAGAAGAGTCCTTCGAGGTCACCTTGGCAGAGGATGAAGTATTTTTACCTGATGTCACAGGGCTGCATCGACGAGAAATATCGAGTCTTGGCCTCAAGGCTAAAGTCACGGAAGTGCCCCATGATGGGGTGCCCTACGGCACGGTGCTGGAAATGATCTCACCTCCAGGAATCTACAAAAAAGAAAGCTTTGTGGAAATAAAGGTCGCTGTAGCCACAGATAAGGCCGCTTACTTTGCGAATTATGATCGAAGTCTTCAAGAGAACTATCCAGCCATTGCAGCCAAAGCTTTAGAGGAAGAAGTACTGGTGCTCTTAAATGCCTATCGGGCTGAACATGGGTTGGCCCCATTGACGTTGAAAGAAGATTTGCAAAGCTCTGCAAGGTATAAGTCAACCTCCATGCTCCAAGTGGACTACTTTGCCCACATCAATCCCCACTTGGAATATTTGTCCTTTGGAGAGACGATGCAGTATATTTTTAGTTATACACAATATGTGAAAATGGGAGAGAACCTCTTTGCTGCCAGGGGAAAAGACAACAGTACCGCGGTGGTGATCATGGAAGGGTGGAAAAACTCCCCCACCCATAATGCGGCCATGCTGAGCCCGGACTACCAGTTTGTGGGCATTGGCATTGTCACTTCCGTGACCTCTGGGCCTTTTTATCAAGGTCGATACGTCACCTTAGCCACCCAGCATTTTGCACAAGGAACTCAAGAGTAAGAAACGAAACCCCTGTACCTAAGCCTCTTTTGGATGCTTTGGGTACAGGGGTTTTATATAGAGAAGTGCGCCTCCATGAAATCTCGAAACCCTTCTTCTTGAACGGGCCAAGGTTATGGAGGAATGTCCAGGGATAATAGTAGCAATAGTAAGAAAGTTCTTGCGACAGGAGGTTTATCGTGATAAACTTGTCTCAACAACAAGGGGAGGTGTTTCCATATGGAACCTTTAAAACTGTTTGAGGCTGAATGGAATCTCATGGAGATTCTTTGGGAAAAAGGACCCATCAATTCCACCAAGTTGGTGAAGGAAGCAGAAGAATGCCTGGGGTGGAAGAAATCCACCACCTATACCGTGGTGAGAAAGCTGGGCGAGAAAGGTGCATTGAAAAATGAGGAGGCTGTAGTTACGGCCTTGGTGAGCAAAGATACCGTGCTGATTCAAGAGAGTGCAGATTTTTTAGGACGTTATTTTGACAACTCCTTGCCCTCCTTTGTGGCAGCTTTTACCAAGAAGAAAAAGCTCACCAAAGAAGAGGTAGAAGCACTGAAAAAAATGATTGAGGAGGCTTCTTTATGACGACTTTCTTTGTACACCTCGTACAAATCAGTATCCAAGGAGCCTTTGTAGCCCTGGTGATCATGGCGTTACGGCTACTTCTTACAAAGCGACCTAAAAGATATGCCTATGCCCTGTGGCTCATTGTGCTTCTTCGCCTATGTTTGCCCATGTCCTTTGAAACATCCTTTAGTCTTTTGCCAAAAGCTGTGGTAAATTCACCATTCTTAGCGGCAATGAGCAGTGAAGGAGTGCCTATGGACGCTCCAGAGGTGGAGAAGCCTTGGGAAGTCCCAGTGAAAAAGGTAGACCCCACGTCCACCTTTGGCTTTTTGGAAGGGGCCACCCTTCTCTATGGCGTTGGCGTACTCGTGCTGCTGCTCCATTTTTCTCTAGAGCATGGACGGCTGAGAAAGAAGATGCAGGGAGCGAAGAAAATTGGCCAAGGTCTCTATATGGGGCGAAGTATTGACATGCCCTTTTCCTATGGCGTTTTCCATAAACGCATCTACTTGCCCCTGGGACTAACTGTAGAGGAGAAGGCGCAAATCATAGCCCATGAAAAGGTGCATCTGAAGCGCCAGGACCCGCTTATAAAGATGGTGGGCTACCTCATGGTGATCCTCCATTGGTTTAATCCAATTCTTTGGCTGTCCTATACACTGATGATCAAAGATATGGAGCTCTCTTGTGATGAGCGTACGCTTCAAGAGGCTTCCAAAGAAGAGAAGAGTGCCTATGCCAAAGCACTGCTTAAAATTTCTCAAGATGCCCCAAAGACCTTGGCTGCCACAGCCTATTCCTTAGGAGATGTGGGAAAGCGCATCCAAAATATCTTCAGCTTTAAGAAAACCACATGGAAAGAAAAAGTGGTCTTTGTCCTGATTTTCTTTCTTATGCTGGCACTGCTTTTGACCAATCCTTTGGAGAAAATTACAGGAAATGTAGAAAAGGTCATGAAAGAATTGACCCCTACGGAGAGCATCTTTGGAG
>DOKV01000140.1 GCA_003510765.1 Clostridiaceae bacterium
ATTCTTCATAATGCCGTAGCCTTTGTGAAGAGCCTGGGCACTTTGGTGCCCAAGGTGGCTGTGGTGTGCGCAGTGGAAGTGGTCAATGAAGCCATGCAAGCCACGGTGGATGCGGCTATGCTGGCCAAGATGAATGATCGAGGCCAAATTAAGGGATGCTTAGTAGACGGTCCCTTGGCCTTGGATAATGCACTGAGTCTAGAAGCTGCAGAGCATAAGGGGATCAAGAGTCCTGTGGCAGGTCTTGCGGATATTCTCTTAATGCCAAACATAGAATCTGGTAACGTGCTCTATAAAGGGCTCACCTATACCACCCAATCCAAATCTGGTGGCGTGCTTCTAGGAGCCAAGGCACCTGTTGTAGTGACCTCCAGAGCAGATTCTTTTGAAAGTAAGGTCAATTCCATCGCCATGGCGGTTTTAAACGCTTCAAACAGTTAAAAAATAATCAATAAGTTGAATATGGGGGAACATATGAGCAAACTATTAATCATCAATCCAGGATCCACATCCACGAAAATTGGGGTATTCCAAGGGAATGAGGAAGTATCTTCCACCACCCTGCGTCATGAAGCTTCTGTCATCGGACAGTTTCACAGTGTCATGGACCAGTATGAGTGGAGAATTGAAGAAATCAAGAAGGTCCTTCTAGAAGCAGGGGAGTCTTTGGCGTCCTTTGATGCCTTTGTGGGCAGAGGCGGTCTGTTGAAGCACATTCCCAGTGGGACCTATAAGGTCAATGAAGCCATGCTGAACGATTTGAGACAAAGCATCAAAGGAGAACATGCCTCCAACCTAGGGGCCATCATTGCCCATGGATTGGCCACGGAGTTTCATAAAGAAGCTTTCATCGCAGATCCTGTGGTGGTGGATGAAATGGAAGAGTTGGCTAGAATTTCTGGTCATAAAAGTTTCGAAAAGGTGAGCATTTTCCATGCCTTGAATCAAAAGGCTGTGGCCAAACGCTACGCCAAAGAAGCAGGCTTACACTACAGCGACTTAAACCTCATTGTGGTCCACTTGGGTGGTGGCATCAGCGTGGGCGCCCATAAGAAGGGGAAAGTGGTGGACGTGAACAACGCCCTCAATGGAGAAGGACCCTTCTCTCCAGAGCGTTCAGGAACCCTTCCAGCCGGAGCATTGGTGGAAATGTCCTTCTCTGGAAAGTACACCAAGCAAGAACTTCTAAAGATGATCACTGGAAAGGGTGGATTCGTTTCTTACCTTGACACCAATGATGCCAGGGAAGTGGAAGACCGTGCCATGGCAGGAGATGAAGAAGCCTTGAAGATCTATAAAGCCATGGGGTATCAAGTGGCCAAGGAAATTGGTAGTGTGGCACCAGTACTTCATGGACAAGTGGATGCCATCATTTTAACCGGGGGCATTGCCTACTCCAAGCATATGGTGAACTTCATCAAGGAACGTGTGGCGTTCATTGCCCCAGTAAAGGTCTATCCTGGGGAAGATGAACTCCTGGCTTTGGCAGAAGCGGCCAATCGTGTATTGTCCGGAGAAGAGGAAGCCAATTTATACCTTTGATAAAAGAAATGGCAATAGACTGATATTAATTTATCAAATCGATAATGTAGCGTGAAAAAATCTAAAAAAAGATAAAAATCGTGATTTGAAAAGGTATACAGCCATGTTTCATAACAGAACGTTGATTCTGTTGTGAATGTTCACTCCACTGGGCAGACAATTCATTAATTTTTAAACCACATGAAGATTTTGCCATGAAACTGTAAATTAGATTCTCTAGGGAATATGTACTAAAATAAGATATAAATCAACACGTGGAGGTAGGACACTTGGAAAGAATCACAATCCTCACTGGTCATTTTGGCAGCGGTAAATCAGAGTTGTCGCTAAATTTGGCCAAGAAAATGAACAAAGAAGGAAAGAAAGTGGCCTTGGTGGACCTGGACATTGTGAATCCATTCTTTTGCATCAGGGATTTCAAAGAAACCTTGGCAAAAGAGGACATTGATGTCATTGCAGCGAAACCAGAATGGTCCAATGCAGAACTCATGATGGTGCCTGCTGAAGTCAGTGGGATTTTCGTCAAAAGAGATACAAACTACATCATGGACATTGGTGGAGACGACTCAGGGGCTACGGTCCTTGGTCAATATAACAAGGAACTTAAGGAAAGTGGGTATGATTTATACTTTGTCATCAATACCCAACGTCCCATGACACCAAATGATCAGGGAATCCGGGAATACATAGACAGTATTGAACGGTCTTCCAGATTAAAGGTGACCCATTTGGTATCCAATACCAACCTCTCCTATGAAACCACCATAGAAGAGATCATCAAAGGGGATCAAGTGGTGTCGACCCTGGCAAAAGATTTGGGGATTCCCCATCTTTACACCGTGGTTCGACAGGACCTGGCAGACCAGCTAAAGGGTCAGCTAAATGGGGAGATACTGCCCATAGAAATATTTATGAAGACGCCATGGAGCTAAAATAAAGGGGGAAAAGACATGCCAAAAGTTGTGTTTAGAGAAGATCGGTGCAAGAGTTGTGGACAATGTGTCATCGCTTGCCCTGTGAACATCATTGGGTTCACAGACAGATTGAATGAGAAGGGGTACCGCCCCGCTGGAATTCCAGCAGAACTCATGGAAAAGTGCATAGGATGTACATCCTGTGGCAGAATGTGTCCAGACTTAGTCATCACAGTGTATAAATAGGGGGTTTGTAAAGTATGAGCGAAAAAGTACTCATGAAGGGCAATGAAGCCATTGGAGAAGCGGCCATC
>DOKV01000130.1 GCA_003510765.1 Clostridiaceae bacterium
GCAGGGCAGGTGGAAGTGCTTAATGAATCTGGCCAATGGTCTAAAGTGCGCTATAAAGGCACCACAGGATTTGTTCATAACGGCTATCTAACGGCCTTGGTTCCAGTGAGTCCACCAGCGCCAGTAGTGCCCCCAACACCTACGCCACCCGTGGAAGAAGAGTCACCTGTTGCAGAGAAAAAACCGCAAGTACTCCTCTTGGAAGATCTTAAAAATATCTACCAGGAGAAAGTGATTACCATCAATGGTAGGGCCCTTTCCCATGATGGCATCACCACTGTGAGAGCCTTTGTTAATGGCATAGAAGTGCCCGTAAAAAGAGGGCAAAGACCAGAGCTTGAGAGTCTCTACAAAGAAGGCTATGTGCTACATAACATTGGGTTTAGCATAACCATTGATACAGAAAAGTTTTCTGCAGGAACCCATACACTAGAGGTGAAAGTTCTCGGAAAAGATGGCACAGCCAAGGAAGTGAAGGCTAGCTATGTGCTAGAAAAGGCACAACCAATCATGACCATGGAAGGTGTGGAGAGTGGTGCTGTCCTTTCGGCCAGTGAAGTGCTGATCCAAGGAAAAGCTTTGCATATTGATGGTGTGGAACGTGTTCAATACTACATCAATGGCGTCTTAAAAGGGACGGCTACATATGGGTTGCCTTCTTCTGTGACAGAGTCTGAAAAAGCCTATAAAGATGCCATCAAGGCGGGATATTCCTTTAAGTTATTCAGAAGCGATTTACGACAAAATGCCATGAACAGTGTGAAAATTGAAATGGTTGGAAAAGACGGAACCTTATATAGCAACAGCGTCCTATTAAAGCTCAACCAAATGACGAATTTCACAGCAGAGGTGCATCCCATGACCCGGGATCATTATGCACTGGTCGAAAGTAAGCGTAGTGTATCACCTAAGGTGAATAATAGGAGAGCTACCTTACGGGAAATAGAGTTTTACCTAGACCCAGGTAACTTCATTCATGATCCCGTGAAACAATATATGTTCTTAGAACTTTCCTATACCAAAGGCGATTATGCCATTACTGGAGAAGAACTAAACAACATTCTAACAGGCATGGGGGTTCTTGAAGGGATGGGGGAAGCCTTTTTAAAGGGTGCAGAGACCCATGGAGTCAATCCTTTTTATCTCATTTCCCACGCCATCTTAGAAACAGGGAGAGGCACCTCGGTGCTTTCTAGAGGACAAGTAGTTTCTGATACGTACACGAAGTTCGGCGCTGCTTCCACCGTGACGAAAGATGCCATACCAGAAGCAGACCGGAAGATGGTCTATAATGTTTATGGTATTGGCGCTTGGGATGTGAATGCCAATTACTGGGGCGCGCATAGAGCTCATGATGAAGGATGGTTGAGTGTAGAGGAAGCCATCGTCGGCGGTGCTAAGTGGATCAGCAAGAACTACATCAATCGCTTCAGTCAGCAAAATACTCTCTACAAGATGCGCTTTAACATGGCGGAAAATATGGAGCATGAATATGCTACAGATCTTGGTTGGGCAGAGAAGCAAGCTGGGCGAATCAAAACCCAAATAGATGCCTATGTAGAAAAAAATGATGGGAAAGCTCTAGAGCTGAAATTTAGATACCCCATCTTTAAAAGTCCCAAGTAATCAATCACCAACCCATAAGAAGCTTCTGCTTCTTATGGGTTTTCTTTGTGGAAGGATTTACAAGGGCCCTAAGAGAAACCTTAAGGGAGATGCCTGCCCTGGCAAGAGCAACAAGAAATGACACGATAAAATAGCCTTGGAGAACTGAAATCAGTATGGACCAAATGGAAGTAGGCACATAAAAAAGGTGAAAGTTCTCTGCGTGCTCTAGGACGATTTTAGGCAACAACCAAAGAAGAAACATGTGGAAACGCGGAAAAACCATGCCCTCTGATAAACACCAGCCCTTTTTGGGGAGGAGCCAGTAGTTCGTTGAGATTTCTCGAAGAGGGCTGGGGTCTATTCATTTGGGGGTAAATAGGCTAAAATATAAGATGGTCATAAGAATTACACTGAACTTTCTAAGAAGAGTTGAAATGGAGAAATAGAAACATGTTCAATGAGAAGCCAGAACAGTATTACCATTATGCGGTAACAGAATATGAGCAAGAGGAGCTCTCAAAAGCCATCAAAATTTTAGAAGAGGGAATCAAGCTTTACCATGAGGAAACGGATCTTCTAAATCTTTTGGGACTTTGCCATCACCTTTTGTGTCATTTTGAAAAGGCTAAGGGCTACTGGCACCAAAGTGTATCCTTACAAAAAGAAGATAATGAGGCGCAAAAATACTTAGCGCTATATAAGAGTGAAGGGTTTCATAGGTTAGAAGAAGCATACAAAGAAGCAGAGAAATTTCAAGCTAAAAGAGAGTATAAGAAGGCCATCAGCATCTATAATACACTTTTTCAAAACAACACCAGTCTTGTGGGGATTCCCCTGAAGATGGCCCAGTGCTACCTGGAGGACAAAGCTTATAAAGAAGCTAAGGAATATGCTGAAATTACCCTGCTTATGGATAAAAGTAACGAAGAAGCAGAGAAAGTTTTAAGAGCCCTGGAATTTTTTAAAATTGGCAAAAAAAAGCGAGGGGTAACCCTTGGTGCGATAATCCTTGCCTTGGCCATGGCCACTGGATTTTTGGTGAACTATTATCAACTGCAAAAACGCTATGCAGAAGAGAAAAGCGCCTATGAGAAGGTCTTAGAAGAGCTGTCTCAAAAAGCCATGGTCGCAGAGGAAGAAAGAAGAGCATTGGCAGAAGCTCTGGAGAAAGAGAAGGAAAAAGATGAGTCTCCAGTGGAGGAAGAAAAAGCACCCGTGGAAGACCTCATAGAGGAAGAACCAGTGGAAGAGGAGCCTTTAGAAGAAACGCCAGAGCAGCCAATAGAGGAAGAAGTACTCTTTACAGAAGGGGAAATGGAAGTGTTTCGTATGGGCCTAACCTCTTTTAACGAAGAGGCCTATGAAGACGCAAAAGATGCTTTTCTCTTCGTGAAAAACCATGGTGACATCGACAGTTATGTTTCCGAAGCAGTATTTTTTCTAGCAGCAACCTATAGGATGCTGGAAGAACTTGATAAAGCCATGGAAAACTATGAATTATACCGGTCCTCTTATAAGGGGGCGAATTACTATGAGGAGGTCCTTTATTACTACGGACTTCTTTTGAACCAGGAAGGAGAGCTACTAAAAGCTCAAGAAGTACTTCTAGAACTTCAAGAAGAGCGACCTAATAGTATCTACAACAACTCCGTAGTTCAGGAAATTTTGGAAGAGACGCCCTAATTGGGGACGTTTTTCAACTTTTCTGAGTGCACTGCATAGAACGAAATAAGGATAGACATGATTGGAAAGGTGGGAGGCGAAGATGAAGAACCTAAAAGCGGTGGTGTTTGATGTGGGCAATGTGCTCATAGACTTTAACCCCACAAAGTGGCTCTTGGAAAACTATGAGGATATGGGTAGCGTGAAAGTGCTCTATGAAGAGGTCTTTTCTGGGGAAGAGTGGAAGAGTCTTTCTTCATTGGGAGAGTTTTCTCATCACAAAGAGGAACACCTCTGTGAAGTTTCTAAAGCTATTCAAAGAACTGGGGTATAAACTTTACGCTTTATTCAATTATCCTGAAAGAGGGCAGCAACTATTAATTTA
>DOKV01000150.1 GCA_003510765.1 Clostridiaceae bacterium
CCCTCTTATGTCTTTTCCAGTCTGGAGTACTTAAAGAGTCTCCTGACACCTCTATCATTACTCTTCATGGGCAGCGTCATAGGGGATTTATCTTTGAAAAACGCAGGTAGTCCCGTGGTCACCTTCACCATCCTTCTCTTAAGATTTGTGGTATCGCCACTGGTATGTTTACTACTCCTAAAGATCTTTGCCATACCTCCAGAACTGGGCAAAGTCTTCCTTGTATGTTCTGGATTGCCCGTCATGACCAACATCTCCATTGCCATTGGCCGTTACGGAGGAAACCCTTCCTATGCTTCCTTTATGACGGCATTATCCACCGTGATTTTTATGTTCATCATCCCCTTTTACCTTCAGCTCATGACGTTCCTATAGTTTTTCAGGATGAGGTTTCCTCATCCTTTTTTGCTGCCCAGAAAAGAACGCTTATTCTTTTTTATTGCTTGAAAAAGAACATATGTGCTATAATGAAGGAAAAACAGGAGGGAAGGCCATGGATCTTCTTGATAAAGTTCGCATTCTAGCAGATGCTGCCAAATATGATGTTTCGTGCTCCTCTAGCGGTAGTAATCGCAGCGCTGTAGCTGGTGGCGTTGGCAACACAGCTGCTGCAGGAATCTGTCATAGTTTCACTGCCGATGGCCGCTGTATTTCTTTGCTGAAAATTCTTATGACGAACTTCTGTATCTACGATTGTGTCTATTGCCAAAATCGTGCCTCCAACGACGTGGAGAGAGCAGCTTTTGAACCAGAAGAACTCATTTCTTTGACCATGGGGTTTTATAGACGTAACTACATCGAAGGTCTCTTTTTAAGCTCTGGGGTCATCCTCAGTCCAGACTATACCATGGAGCGCATGATCCGCATTGTGAAGATCCTTCGACAAAGAGAGCATTTCAATGGGTACATCCACATGAAACTCATTCCAGGGGCCAGTGCCCATCTTATTCATGAGGCAGGTCTCTATGCGGATCGCGTCAGTGTGAACATCGAACTACCAGAGGAAGAAAGCTACGCAAAGCTCACGCCGGAAAAAAGCAGAATTGACATTCTAAAACCCATGGGACAAGTGGCCAGTGGCATTCAAATGAACCAAGAAGAAAAGCACATGGTAAAGTACCAAAGGGATTTTGTACCTGCAGGACAAAGCACCCAACTCATCGTTGGCGCAACACCCTCCAGTGATGGAAAGATTCTAAAGCTTAGTCAACACCTCTACAACGACTATCACCTGAAAAGAGTCTATTATTCCGCCTACATCCCTGTGGTAACCCATGCCTTACTGCCCAAAGTCTCTAGGCCTCCCCTGCTCCGTGAGCATCGGATCTATCAAGCCGACTGGCTTCTTCGCTTCTATCATTTTTCTGCCCATGAGCTCTTAACAGAAGAGGAAAACTTTGATGTGAATGTGGATCCCAAAACCCAATGGGCTTTGGCGCACATGGAGCTATTCCCTATGGAAATTAATAAGATCAGCTATGAAATGCTCCTGAGGATTCCAGGTATTGGCTTAACCTCTGCCAAGAGAATCCTTCGGGCCAGAAGACTCTCCCCCATCACCTATGAAGGATTGAAAAAGATTGGCTGTGTTCTTAGTCGCGCCAAACACTTCATCCTCATCTCCGGAAAGTATTATGGCAATTTCGCCATGAGACCAGAGTTCATTTATGAAGCCATCAGTGAGAAAAAAGACCAACTGCAGCTCAGTCTTTTTGGTGAAATAGATGAGGCCCTCGGCCTTCAGGAGCCCGAAGAGCAAAAGCGCTTAACGACTACACAAAATCTCCAAGCGCTCCTATTAGAGAAATCCATAATTAAAAGATCTCTAGGGAGGGGAGCCTTATGAATGTGATGCTCTTTGATGGATCCATGGAAGAGTTTTTGATGGCTGTATTTCAAGTTTATGTGGAGAAAAAAGAGCCTCTGCTGTATCGTGAAGAAGACTTTATCCCTAATATGATCGATGTGGTGGAGCCACTCGTCTTCCAAGAAGAAGCTTTTTCTAGGGTTTCAAAGGCCATGAAAAGTAAATTTCCTAAGGAAGCATTAGACGTGTTAACCTATGGCTTAAATCACAGAGATCCTTTGGCCCCTACGCTGCTTCTAAAATATGTCATGGCTTGTTTTTCTCGTCCCACTTTTGCTTTTCAATACCAAGATGAGCTCATCATGCGGGTGACAAAACTATCTAGACAAGTTTCCTTGGAGAGCCATCGCTTCAAAGGCTTTGTCCGATTTCAAAAACTCCAGGAACTCTATTTCGCAAAAATTCAGCCGGACCATGACATATTACCCTTCATTGCCGACCATTTCATGGATCGCTTCCAAGAGGAGTCTTTTGTAATTTATGATGAAAAAAGACAACAAGCCATTTTTTGTCAAGATCACCAGTGGGTCCTTAAGAGAGATTTAGCCCTGGACGAAAAACTCTTTCAAGAGGATTTACACAGCAAAGCCTGGTCCATGTACTTCACACATATCAGTATCGACTCCAGAGTGAACCCTCGGGGACAAAAGAGATCCATGCCTACACGATACTGGCCAAACCTTCCCGAAACGAGAACACAACACTAAAGAGCTCCTCTACTTCTAGTCTTGTTTCACAAATTAAACTTTTAGCCCCTCCATTTATTTTCATATTAATTTTAATTTAAATATATAATTATTAGAATCAGTTGCTAATATAACATATTTCGCATTGATTATACACAGGTGTACGTATAGTCAAACATTTTGTTCTAATAGGATTTGATTAACTCACTTAACTATCACCAGGCAGTACCTTAAACGATTAAGTAAACTCTTCATGGATTGTGAAGCATATGCCAATCATTCAAGATCTTTTGAAGACACAGAAATAGGCGGTATTAAGATTACTCTTAATACCGCCTATTTCCTTTAGTCTCTGTTGTTTTCGGTTCTTTTCTCTGAGCTCATCAGAAGGTTTAGGATGTAATTGTTCAATGAACGATTATCTCCTTTGGCCTCCGTGGTCAGCTCCTCTTTCAAGTCTTGTGGAAGAGTGAGCAGAATCCGAGTTTTATCTTTACCAACAGCCATATAAAAACACCCCTATCTTTATTGCGTGATAAATTATAATAATATTATAATACAAATTAAAAAAATATAAAAGAGAATGTTGCTAATTTATGAAGATTTCTTTTTCATTGGCTACAGAATATAGGTATTTCTCTTTTACATTTAGACCAGTAATAGCTTTTAGTGCTTCTTCATAGTATCGAAGCTGCTCTTCATAGCGCTCTGTCAGCACCGTTGAAGCATCCTTCATGGACACACGATCCGTCTTATAATCCACGATGATTAGGTCTTCTCCTTCTTGAAAGAAGCAGTCAATGACCCCAATGACCATGGCTTCGCTGTCTCCGAAATGCAGCAAGAACTTCTTTTCTCGATGAAGCTGACCATTTTTTTCCGCTTCTTTCATGCGATGACCCAAAGGACTTTTAAGCAGTACATCGATCTCCTTAGGATTTATGCTCTGGAGCTCTTCCTTGGTCAGGAGTTCTCGATGAAGAAGACTGTGTAGATCCTCTTCTATTTCTTGTACATCCCCACTAAAGAGGCTGATATGCTGCATCACCTTATGAAAAGCAGTGCCTCTTTCCGCAGCTTGAAGCCCTGTTTCTTTACTCAAGAACCTTGGCCTCTCTTTTGGTCTTTCCTTGATGAGAGGCTCTAGTTCTTCCGGATCCTCTCCCATGGCCCGTAATTTCTTGAGCTCTGTCACTGAAATCTTGGAACTCTTTTTGGTGGCCTCCTCATGATCATAGACATAGCCAAGGCGCTCTGAAATCATAAAAGAGGCCAAGGGATCTTTAACGTCTGTGAGAGTAAAGACCCCTTCTTTTGTCTCACCTTCCACCACGGCTTCTTTAAGTACATCCAGCTTGGTCATTTTGTTTAACACCACCAACGTATCTTGTCCAAAACCATAGGGCATCTCATCGGTTCTATGCGCTGATAGACCATGATGTTTTAAGAACGCCGCCATGATCCAATCTAGATATCCCGAGGCCTTTTCTACCTTTACTGGTAAGAGGCCTTCCCCTTCTCCTGCAGAAAGCTCTGTCCACTTCTTAAAACTCTTCTCAAAGGATTTTACTTGCCCCGTTATGATGAGTTTTTCCTTGGCTCTAGTCAGTGCTACATAGAGAATACGCATCTCTTCTGAGAGGTTCTCCAAGGTCTTTCGCTCTTTGATGAGCTCTCTAAAGATGGTGGTATTTTTTAAATTTCTCCTAAGGTCAAAATAGGTGGGGCCAAAGCCCAAGTCTTCATGGAGAATCATGGTTTTACGAAGATCCATCTTGTTGAACCTCTTGGCCGTATTGACCAAAAGTACCACTGGAAACTCTAGACCTTTGGACTTATGGATGGACATGATCCGAACCAAGTTCTCATTCTCGCCAAGGATCTTTGCCGCACCAATATCTCCTGTGGTTTTTTTCAATCGATCAATGAATCGAATGAAGTTGAACAGCCCCTTGAGAGACGTCTCTTCAAATTGCTTGGCCCTTTGAAAGAGCACCTTCAAGTTGGCTTGACGCTCAAGGCCATCAGGCATGGCACTCACATAATCTAGATAGGACGTATCCGTATAAAGATACCAGATAAACTCATCTAAATTCATAAATCCTGACAGGTCTCTATAGACCTTCAGCTTCTCTAGAAAATATTGGATTTTTCTTGAAAGGGCTATATTTTCCCAAGAGGTGGCCAAGAGATTCTGATAAAGATCTTCGTCTTCGGACTTTTTTCTAATCTCCACCAACTCCTCTTCGCTGAAGGCAAAGAGGGGACTTCGAAGTACCGCAAGGAGCGGCACATCTTGCAACGGATTGTCTATGATTTTTAATAGTGACATGACCGTGCGTATTTCGATGGTATCGAAGTATCCTGTGGAGTTATCACTATAGCAAGGGATCCCCGCTTCATGTAAAGCTTCTAAGTAGATGGGTGCAGGGCTAGATGTAGCACGCATCAATATCACTATGTCACGGTAGGTCACAGGCCGATTTCCTTTGAGGCCTTTATCATACACCATGAATTCTTCATTGATGAGGTCCTTAATCCTCCCTGCCACCATCTTTGCTTCCACTTCCATGGCTTTGTAGGTGGAGGGATCTAAAGCCATCTCTCCTTCATCTCCCTCTTCCTCAGAGGTGGACTGTTCTTCCATGAGAAGAATCTCCACAGGTTCTTTCTCCTCTCCTTCTTCCACATCATCGTAATAGGTTGCGCCATAAATCAACGCTTCCTCGTCTGTATAATCAAGTTCTCCTACCTCATCGCTCATAATCCCCTTAAAGAGAAAATTCACCGTATTGAGGATGTTTTCCTTGCTTCTGAAATTTTTATAAAGAAGGATTTTTTTGCCCAGTCCATTGCCGTCTTCGGTATAGCGCCGATATTTATCCATGAACAGGGCAGGTTTTGCCTGTCTAAATCGATAGATGCTTTGTTTCACGTCCCCCACCATGAAGACATTTTGGTCCACCTCTTCTTTTCTCGAGACCATGGTGATGAGTACCTCTTGTACTTCATTGGAATCTTGATATTCATCCACAAGGACTTCTTCAAACTTTTCTTTGTAACCTCTAGCAATGGAGGATGGTACCATCTGTCCTTCTTTCTCCTCTGTGAGAATTCGCAAGGCGAGGTGTTCCAGATCAGAAAAGTCTAACAGGCTCTTTTCTCTTTTTCTTGATTCATAAGCGGCCATGAACGCACTGGTCAGTTCTTTGAGCATTTGCAAATGAGGATAAATCTCTTGAAGCATGGTCAAATGATCCTCTTCAGAATCCTTGAAGTAATTTTCCTTCATCCCTTTGAAGGTTTCTTTCACATCTTCCCGAAGACCTTTGATGACTTCTGCTTGATTTTTATCATGCCCCCGCTTGGCCGATTTCATCCTAGACCAACTCGTCTGCATAAGAAAGTCTCTCAGCTCATCAAAGGAACTATCTCTAGTCAAAAGCTCCACAAAAGAGTTTACGATTTGCTGGTCTTCCAAAAAGGTTTCCACATACCCTACAAAGGATGGATCTTCTTCACTGAGCTCTTTGGCTTTTGATAAAGATCCCACCAAAGGGCGTACCCTAGAAAGAAGATCTTCTTTAAATGCACCCATCATAGGCAGGTCCATAAGTCCCTGGTCTTCTACACGAAAAAGGGCCACCTTTTCCTCCAACCACTTCAATGGCCAAGGATGACTCATGATGAACCGATGAAGATCCAGCACCAGATCGCCCAGAGCTTTGTCATCTTTTTTTCCACCATAAGCATCCACCAAAGAAAGAAACTCTTTTGATCCTTCCTCATAAAAGGTCTCCAGCACTTCTTCCAGTGCTTCTTCTCTTAAAATTGCCCCTTCTGTATCATCGGCGATGCGAAATCCTGGATCTAGCTGTATCTCATGGAAATGGCTACGTATCACTTCTAGGCAAAAGGAGTGGATGGTGGTGATGCTGCTGCGATTTAATAGGGTCAATTGCCTCTCTAGCTGTCGATTCTCCGGCTCCTTCTCCAAAGCTTCCACGATGGCTTCCCCAATGCGCTCACGCATTTCTGCGGCTGCGGCATTGGTAAAGGTCATCACCAATAAAGCATCAATGTCTACGCCATCTTTGGTGATCATTTGAATGATTCGCTCTACTAGGACAGCAGTTTTTCCAGATCCCGCTGCTGCGGATACCAGGAGGTTTACCCCTCGGGTATCTATAGCCAATCGCTGCTCTTTTGTCCACTGATTACTCAATTTCACCCGCTCCTTTCTTCATCTTTTCCCATAACTCTTCAATGGTCAGTGCACGTAAGTGCCGATACTCATTGGCTCGAATCTTTCCATCGAACTGGCAAATACTCTTATAGGTACAATAGGTACATGGAATTTTTTCTTTATCTTTATAAGGAACGATGCTGATGTTCCCGTCATAGAGTTCTTTTAAAATGCGGCCCATACTCTCTAGAACATAGGCACGAAGGGTATCAAACTCTTCTTCTGTGAGAATCATCTCTGCATTCTTATCCTTTCGATTGCCAAGACTCACCACTTCTTCTGCTTTAATTTTCGCTGGAATCACCAAGGAATATTGCTCATCAATCCCTTCATCCATGGCACGGATCACCTTGGCGTCCTTTAATAAGAGTCCTTTGAGTCGAAGACTCTTTAACAGCTCTGTTTCAATCTCCTCATCACTCATACCCACAGATCCTTCAACCAAGGGATTATCCATTCTAAAGTACAAAACAGCCCCAGGTATTGCATCTCCAGATTCCAGTAAATGCCAATTTCGAATGAGTACATCTAAATACACCAAGAGCTGCATCTGAATACCATAGTACACATCTTTTAAAGACACATCTTTTTCTGAGGATTTGTAGTCGATGATTCGAATATAAGACTTTCCATCCATGTCCAAGACATCGATGCGATCAATTCTTCCTCGAAGAAGAGCATCTTCACCCGTTTCTGGAATCTCTATGGACAGAGGTGGAAGTTTTTCTCCATCTCTGCCAAATCCCAGTTCGTTGAACATGGGCACAAAACTTCCCTTGCCAATCTGAGAAGTGATGGTCATCAACGAGCGATTTAAAATCTTCTTCACCTTTTCACCCATATGCTTGTATCGAGGGGAACTTTTGTAAATGGTATTGGTGGAGTCCATGGCATCATTGACCAACTGATCCACCGCTTGGACAATATAGGATTTATCCACGGTGGACAGATCTCTCTCCATCCCCCTTAAATCCTCGGTAAACTGATCGATGACTTCGTGCATGAGGGTACCCACATCTGGCGCCGTGATTTCATGCATCACCCGGTCCTTGGCCTTTAGTCCATACTGAATATAATAGGCAAAAGGACAAGACGTATACCGCTCTATTCTGGACACGCTTAAATAAAGCTGATCTCCATAGAGTGTTTTCACTGCGGACCTAGAAAGATTTTTGGATACATTGGTATAAGATAGCCCTTCTTTGGCTATGGCCAAACGCTCTTTGTAGGTGGGATCCTCTCTAAAATATCCATAGACTTCTCCCCATAACGGCTCCACAGGATCCCCTTGATAATTTCTTCTCATCTCTCCCACCAGGGCATTAAAGGCTGCTGCTTTTCCTTCCACCTGATCCATGGTGCCACTGGCTCGATCCAATGGGTTCACATAGGTTTTTTCCACCAATTTGGGGAATAACTTCTTCAAACGCCCAATAACCAAAGAGGGTCTTTGGGCTTTCCCCTCTACATCTGCGCCCACATAAGATACTGCCAAGAAGCTCGCAGGTATAGTAAAGGCCGTATACACCAAAAACTGCTCATAAATGGAGCGTACTTTAGAATCCAAGAAAAGCTCAAAGCCGCGCTCTTTCAGCTTGGCAATGTCCTTATCTGTGATCAGTCCTTCCTCTGTAATGGTTTTTGGAAAGATGCCATCATTAACACCCAGAATATAGAGACCCTTGGTGGAGTCGCTCTTCACACGTGCCACATCCCCTAGAATCACTTGGTCAAGGGTTAACGGAATCAAGGCAATCTCATGGGTCACAAAGGCTTGGCTTAGCACTTCACCATAGACTTCTAAAGAGAGCTTCTCTTCACCTAATACGTCCACCAAGTCATCTAAAATGTCATGAATGCCCTTGACCACTTCCTCATGCTCTTTCAGAAGAGCCAAACTCTCTAGTCTTTGCACTTGGTCAAAGGCTCGCGTTAAAACACCATGCTCTTCCAAGTGCTCATATAAAAGTCTTGACATCTCCTCCCCGTGCTCCGCTGCTTTTAAAGCTGCTCTAAGAGGACCATAGACCTCTCGGATTTTCTCTCGAATCTCATTGACCTTATCCAGGTGCTCACCCTTTCTCGCTTCCGTTACCCTATTGGGATAGGGGTATGTCCACGGCTTTTCGTAAGACCCTCCCTTGATACCATTGGCCAAAATATAATTTTCTAATAGATCCACTTCTTCTCTCGTCACATGGGAAAGATTAGTTTTCAGCAGCCTAAAGAGGGCTTCATAGGTGAACCCTTCCTTGGCTAGATCCAAAAGAGCCAACATATACTGGGAAAGTGGATGTCCATCTATTTCCCGTCTTTTATCAAGAAAAACCGGAATGTCATGTTCTCTAAACACCGCCAAGACAATCCGCTCATAAGCATCAATGTTTCTACAGAGAATGGCCACATCTCTATAGCGGAGCGTTTTGTCTTCTCGTACTCTTTTTCGAATATCCAAAGCAACTTTTTCCACTTCGTCATAGGTGTTTTGTGCCTTATAGAGGGTTATTTTTCGAGGGACTTCTTCAAAAACTTCATTGGGATAGTGAAAATATTCTCGTTCTAAATGGGCTAACTCAGGATTTTCTTGGAATCTTAAGGGCACAGAATCTGTAAGAATCTGTGGCTTTTCAATGGATACCCCAGCACGCTCAGCCAATTGAAATATATGGCTCTCTGTATCTTTGGTGATTTGAAAGACGTCGCCCTGGGTACTTTCCTTATCCAAGGTTAGGGTCATGACCACCCGGTGCGCCCTTTCCATAAGACTTTCGATGAACTGTAACTGAAGCATGGAGAAATCATTGAACTCATCAATGAAAATCTCACTATTTCTTATAAACGCAGATTTGCCCAAACGCTCCTTGGCAAAGGTCATCTCATCTACAGCATCCACGTGGGTCTTATGGATTTCCTCATCATAGGCTTTATAAAAAAGTATGATGTCTCCAAATTTTTGATTCAGTTCAGGATCATTGGCTTCTTCGATGGTTTTAGCCAACTCCTCCACATCTAAATCATATCTTTTCATCTCTTCCACCAGACTTTTGGCCAAATCGATGAACCCTGGCTTTTTGGCAACGCCTTTAAATAGAGCCATCTCTCCCTGCACTTCACCCAGCACCTTGGTCATGAGCATGCTCTTTCCAAGATCTGAAATGAGGTTATGGGTTGCCCCACCCACCGTTTGAAGGATGGTCCTGATCATGGTGGAAAAACTGAGCACAGTGACTTTGAACACACTTTTTTGCCCCAGTTCCCTTAATACTTTTTGCTCTGAACGAAAAGTATATTGATCTGGCACCAGAATGATGAAGTTTCTCTCTGGCACCTCTTCCATCCGTTTTTTCAGTTCCTCATAGACAGCTCGAGTTTTACCGCTGCCTCCTCGACCATAAATCATTTTTAAGCTCATGAATCCTCGTACTCCCCTCTTTTTCATCTATATTGTACTTTATTATACTATAAGCACTATCCAAGAATACGGACACCACTATATTATTCTGAATATAGCATCTTTAAGCACCTATATTTAGGGCGGGTCTGTACTTTGGTCATGAACTCCCTTGGGTATCCCCCTGCGGAATTTTATTGACAGTGGTTCTAGAGGTTGGTATAATGTGATTTGTGGTAATTAAATAAAAGATTACTTCGGCATGGAGAACTACTCAAGTGGCCGAAGAGGCGCCCCTGCTAAGGGCGTAGGTCGGGTAACCGGCGCGAGGGTTCAAATCCCTCGTTCTCCGCCAAAGAAAACCATCTCGTTGGAGATGGTTTTTTTCTATCTAAAAAGCTGAAAACCCGATATAATATACTCAAGTATCGTATTATTTGTGGAAAGGATGAAGGCATTATGCATGAAAAGTTTCAAGACCATCATTGGGAAATTCGTGTCCCAATTTTTAAAGATTCCCTGATCCTAAAACAGCTCTCCATTGCCATTGGTATTCCCTTTGGTCTCATCATGTTGGTACTGGCTTTCACGGCAAACAATGCTCGAGATGCCTTCTACGGAATCTTTTCCATTATGCTGCTTCTCTTTCTTACATGGCTCTTTGTCATGATCTTTTATAAAGGCAGCTACGATGTGGAATGTTTTGTGACCAAAGATGGTGTTCGGGTGAAATATCAAGAAAAACAGGCCAAAAAGAACAAGATCGTCAATGGACTGACCTTTTTCCTAGGACTTTTTTCTAGGAATTACAGCGCCGCAGGAGCTGGTGCATTAGCCAATGCACGGCAGGATGTTTTTATCCGATGGAAAAACATTCGGAAAGTGACCTATACGCCTAAGCAAAGGCGCATTTATCTAAAAGCAGGATTTCAAGAAAACATCGCCCTTTACTGCTTAGAAGAAAATTACCAAGATATCCAAATGATTGTAGCGGCGCGCACAAAAGGTGCAAAATCTTAACCAATAAAGTAAGCCCATGGTTTCTACGAAGGATTCTTCCTTCATTGGCCATGGGCTTTTTTTTTCATGCTTTACTGCTTTGCCAAAAAGGCATCAATTTCTTCTTTTGTAGGTAGCGATGGTTGTGCACCAAGTTTTGTACACGTAAGCGCTCCGGCTGCATTGGCCACCTTGGCTGCTTCACGAAGGTCCTTAGTTTCCACAAAGGCTTTGGCTAAAACACCTGTAAACGCATCTCCTGCTGCTGTGGGGTCCACTGCTTGAACTTTAAAGGGTGGTACCATTTCATCATAGCCTTCTCCATAGAGATAGGAACCCTTCTCGCCCATCTTGAGCACGACATATTTCGCCCCATTTCTCTCTTGAAGCTTCTTCGCCGCTTCTTTGGCACTCTCATGATCCTTGGGATAAATCCCCACCAAAGCTTCTGTTTCTGTTTCATTAGGAGATAAAATGGTCACAGGTGGCAAAGATTCCAAATCATATTTCTGTGCAGGACCAGCATCTAACACAGTGATGATGCCCTTTTCATTGGCCAATTCAATGGCTCTTTTATTGGTCTCAAAGGGGATTTCAAATTGAAGAAGTACTGCATCAAAAGAATCTTTAAATGCTTCTTCCAATTGATCTGGTGGTGTTTTCATGTTGGCCCCTGGGAAGATGATGAGCCTATTTTGTCCACTGTCTTCCAATGTAATAGCTACAAAACCAGTATTTTCTCCTTCTTTTTCAATGACCAGATCTGTTTTGATGCCCGCTTCTTTCCACTTGTTTAACAGGTACTCTCCATTGGCATCTTTACCCACGGTGGCATAAGCTGAAACTTCTGCACCTGCTCGTCTTGCTGCCACAGCTGCATTGCTTCCTTTTCCACCAGGTGCGTTGCTATAATCGTGACCAAGTACGCTCTCACTGGGTTTTGGTGCCCGTTCACACCTGAGAATCAAATCCATCATTACGCTTCCGACCAATAGTATACGTGCTGCCATGTTTATTCCTCCTAGAAGTATATTTAGGGTTGCATTCATACAACCTACTCTGCATTCACAGTAGCATGGTGAGAAATTTCTGTCAATTTACAAAGACTCCTGATGAAGATGCTCTAACCCTGCTAGAATGCTTGAAAAATGAGTAGCTTCTTTAAAAAAGAAGCTACTTTTACGTCTTTGTTCTTGAAGTTTTCACAGAAACTTTACGCCTTTACGTGATCCCTGGCGGTTCTTCACTTTTTGAAAAATTACCAACCTGTCAAAAAAAGCCCTGAAAAACCATGTGCAAACCCTTTTTGTAAACCTCTCCAAGTTCAAAATTCTCAATATTTATAAAAAATCCTTGCACTCTTTCTCCGGGCGTTATAAGATGGCAACAATAATTTAACTGCGTTGAAAAGAAATAGTATCTTATGCAAAGCTTACAGAGAGTTTTTGGTTGGTGTGAAAAAACAGTAATGCATTTGGG
>DOKV01000016.1 GCA_003510765.1 Clostridiaceae bacterium
CTATTGACCATGCTTCGTGATCGATACTATTTTGCCCAAGGACTCCAAAGACAACTTTAAACATAAAACTATAAAAGCTGCGAAGACAAGAACGAGTTCTTGTTTTCACAGCTTTTTTCTAGGACTTTTTTAGTCCTTTTTCTTTTCTCTATATTCGATTTTGATCCCTGTTCCAGTGAAGTCAAAGGCATCTCTTAACTGATTCTCTATGTACCTAGAATAGGAGAAATGCAGTGCTGACTGATCGTTGATAAAGAACACAAAGGTGGGTGGTTTTACCCCCGTTTGTGTGCCATAAAACACCTTCAATCTCTTGGTGCCGATCATGGGAGGCTCTTTCTGTAACAGCGCTTTCCCGATGACATCATTTAAGACCCCTGTCCCTATCTTCTTATTGTAGTTGTCATAACAACCACGAATCATACTGAGCACCTTATGGGTTCTTTGACCCGTCAGGGCACTGATGAATAAGAAGGGAGCGTACTGCATGAACTTTAAGCTCATCTTATACTCATTCATGTATTTTTCCATGGTCTTATCATCTTTTTCAATGAGATCCCATTTATTTACAATCACCATGATGGCCTTTTTCATATCATGAGCATACCCGATGATTTTTTCATCTTGATCTGCGATGCCTTCTTCCGCATCAATCATGAGAACCACCACATCGGCACGTTCAATGGCTGTTAGGGTTCTGACCACGGAGTATCGTTCAATCTCAGCCTTAACCTTGGACTTACGTCTTAAGCCAGCCGTATCCACGAGAACAAACTTTCCTTCTTCACGATCTAGGAAACTATCCACCGCATCTCTGGTGGTCCCTGCAATGTCTGTGACAATGGATCGTTCCTCTCCAAGGAGCTTGTTGATCAAGGAGGATTTCCCCACATTGGGTCTTCCCACAAAAGCCACACGGATAAACTCATCTTCTTCTTCGTTTTCATAATCCTTGAAATGTGCTACCACTTCGTCAAGAAGATCCCCTAGTCCCAAGGCCTGCCCTGCAGATATGGCAATGGGATTACCAATACCAAGGTTGTAAAACTCATAGGCACTGGCTTCATCTTTTAAGTTGTCCACTTTATTCACTGCAAGAACGATGGGCTTTTGGCTGATTCTTAGCATGGTGGCCACTTCATTGTCTGAATCTGTCAATCCTTGTTTACCATCCACCAAGAAGATGATCACATCTGCTGTATCGATGGCGATTTGTGCTTGTCTTTTCATCTGTGCAAGAATGATGTCATCACTCTTGGGTTCTATACCACCGGTATCAATTAATTTAAATTCATAGTGCAGCCAATCTGCATCTGCATAAATCCGATCTCTTGTTACACCAGGTGTATCATCAACGATGGCAATTCTGTGACCTGCCAATTTATTAAATAAGGTCGATTTACCAACGTTGGGTCTCCCCACAATGGCTACGATAGGTTTTGCCATTTTCTTCACCTCTTTTTCTTTCACGTTTCCGTTTCATTCCATCTAATCATAATACCTGAATTACCCATCTCTGTCAAACAAAACACTAAAGTCTCATGAGTTATTCGATCCATGCTGATGAAAGCGTTTTTTCCAGGAAAATCCTCACCACCTCTGGATCAAACTGTGTGCCTGCATGTCTTTTCAGCTCTTCTTTCGCTTCTTCTTCGTCATAGGCCCTATGATAAGGTCTTCTTCCCACCATGGTCTCATAGGCGTCTACCACGGAGAGAATTCGAGCATGAAGAGGTATATCCTTCCCCTTTAGTCCTTCTGGGTACCCCTTCCCATCAAATCGCTCATGATGATACAGCACATCTTCTGCAATATAGGCCAGCGCCTCAATGGATTTTAAAATCTGATAACTGGTCTCCGCATGCTTTTTAAGGACTTCACGTTCCTGCTCAGACAAGGGTTCCTTCTTTTCCAAAAGTTCCTTAGGCACAGCAATTTTACCGATGTCATGATATTTGCCTGCCAAGAACAGCTGACGCAAAGCTTCATCTTTTAAACCTAGGCTTCTCCCAGTGCTTTGTGCCATGGCTGCCACCCGGTTCATATGGGCACTTTCCATGGGGAACTTCTTCTCTACAATCTCCATGATGGTTTTCAGCATTTGCTTCTTGATGATTTTTCCATTTTTCAGCTTGTCTCGATACATGTTGTTGTCGGCTACTTTTTGAACCTCTAAGATATTTTGACTTGGCATAGTCTTGGTTGCATAACCCACAGCCATGGAAACGCCCACAGGTCCCACCATGATCTTTTCAGCGCGCTGTAGGAGCTTCATCTTCATCTCTTCCGCTTCTTTGGCAGTGGTTTTGGGCATGAGTAAAACAAACTCATCGCCTCCGATCCTGGCCAAAATATCTTCTTCTCGGGCTTCTTTTTCCATGATCTGGGCTGCACGCCTCAAAAGTGAATCGCCCAAATCATGGCCAAAGGCATCGTTGGTCAGTTTTAACCCATTGATATCCATGACCATCACCGTAAATGGCAGATTTCTTGTGGTTTCCATGCGCTTTAAAGCATCTTCCACATATCGGCGATTATACAGTCCTGTGAGTACATCATGATAGCTTAAATACTCCACTCTTTTTTGCTTTTCGCTTATACTCGTAATATCTCGAAATACCACCACAATACCATTCATTTTCCCTTCCCCATCTTTTATGGGCGCAGCATTTTCTTCGATGGGCGTTGACAATCCTTTTTTAGATACTAGGATCATCTCTTTCAGTGAGGTAACTTTCCCATCTTTCAAAATCCCTTTGCTCTGATAGGTGATAGGATTTTTCGTCTCTTTATCCAGAACCTGAAACACCTCATCTAAAGGTTTGCCTAAAGCCTCCTTCAAAGTACATCCCGTGAGCTTTTGTGCGCTATCATTCATGATGATCACATGACCTTGTACATCTGTTGCAATAACACCATCGCCTACAGATAACAATGTGGTCTTAAAAAGCTCTTTTTCAATATGAAGTTGATGCTCCAGCATTTTATTCTCAGTCACATCTCGCGCTGCTGCATAAATCAGCGCTCCATGATACTGTGCTTTCCACTCTAGTATGGCATAACGACCATCCTTCTTTTGGAATCGAATGATAAAATTCCCTTCTTTTTCCTCCCTCACCATTTCTATAATGGCCGTTCTTGCCCGTTCTTGGTCTTCAGGATGCACAAAGGATAAGGTGCTCTTAGACAGCAATTCTTCTTCTGTATAGCCCAAATTCATCATCCAAGCGTTATTAACCTTTAGTAAGTGCCCTTTTGCATCAATGATACAGAAGTAATCCAGGTTCACCTTGAAAAAGCGCTCCAACTCATCTTTCTGAGCTTGTAATGCTTCACTGGCCTCTTTGACATCTGTGATGTCTCTGGCTGTGCCTGCATACCCCGTGACATGACCCTCATCATCATAAATGGGCACCGCATTGGTGGTGAACCAATGATAGGTTCCATTTTTATGTAAAAGCCGATAGTCCGTGGTTTCTTTTCTTTCCCCAGAGCCTTCCACCTGGTTGAAAAAAGCATGGATATTGTCCACATCCTCTGGATGTACATAGGGTACAAAAGAAGACCCTATGGCCTCTTCCACCTTATGGCCAAGAATTTTCTCCCAAGCTTTAGACACAAAGGTAAAGGTAGCATCCTTGGCAATTCTATAGACGATGTCATAGCTGCTTTCCACAAGAAATCGATAGTTGTCTTCACTGGCTTTCACTTCAAGCTCTAAGTTCTTAGCTTCTGTGATGTCTATGTGGACCCCGTACATGTAGAGGGGTTTCCCGTCTTCTGACCATGAAGTGACTTTACCCTTATCCAGGACCCAAACCCAATGTCCATCCTTATGACGCATACGACATTCTATGGAGTAATATTCGTTCTCTTTGTAGGAGAGCGCTGCCAGCGCTTCCTCAGACTTCTTGAGATCTTCCGGGTGAACCAGCTTCTTCCACGAATCTGCCGTTCTAGGTGAAAGTTCCTCCAGGGTATACCCTACAATCTCTGCCCAGCGCTCATTATAGATGTCTTCCCCCATTTGCACATTCCATTCCCAAGTTCCCGCCTTGGTGGCTTCGATGAGGTTGGCAAATTTCTCTTTTTCCCTTTCTTGCTTCACCCGCTGGTTTTCAGATTCTGTCACATCCAAATGAAACCCAAGGAAAATAGAGGGCTCACCCTCTTCATCCCTTTGAAGATAGCCCCTGGTCATGATCCATTTCCATTGTCCATTTTTTGCACGCATACGATAAACCACTTT
>DOKV01000218.1 GCA_003510765.1 Clostridiaceae bacterium
CGAACCTTTAGGTTCGTGGGTTATTGACTATAGAAGCGCCCTCCCTGTAATCTCAATGAAGATTTCCTCCAGCGTAGCTTCCTTGGTGTGCATCATCTCGATGTCTTTTTTTAAGATGATCTCATTTAAGGCCAGTCTGTCCTGTTCAATGTCCAAATGAAACAGTGCCTTGTGGGTGCTGCCCTTTTCTAGATACTCCACTTCCACCTTTTTGTTCCCGTATTGAAGCTTCAAATTCCTTGGAGAATCCAAGGCTTTGATCTCTCCATCCACAATAAAGGCCACCCGATGACAAAGCTCATCCGCGATATACATATTGTGGGTAGTTAAAAAGGCCGTGGTCCCTTCCTTGTTCTTCTCTTTGATCAGCTCTTTGATGGTGCCAGCAATGGCCGGGTCAAGGCCTGTGGTGGGTTCATCCAAAAACCATAGGGAGGGGTGATTCACCATACTTCTGGCAAAGGTTAAGCGATGCTTCATACCTTTGGAAAAAGTCGCTGCCCGCTTGTTTTTCACATGGTCTAACCCGACCATTTTCAGCAACAGCTCCGGGTCCATGGTGTCCACATCAAAAAGTTTTCTATAAAATTCCAGATTCTCCAAGGCTGTAAGCTTGCCATAGACGTTGGACTGCTCAAAAGACACCCCGATGGCATTGAACATGCTACGATTGGCTTTTTTTAAGTCATAACCCGCCACGGTAACCTGGCCTTGCTTTAGGGGCAGAAGCCCTGTTAATACTCCCTGGGTGGTGGATTTCCCAGCTCCTGAAGGCCCCAGGAAGCCAAAGATTTCTCCTTCTTGCACCTGAAAAGAGATGTCTTTCACCGCATAGTTATCATCATTGGTATAGGAATAGCTAAGATTTTCTACTTGAATCATGATGTTTCCTCCTGGATCCCTTTTTTTAGCACGTCAAAAAATGCATCTAATTCTTCTAAAATGTCCATGGAATAGCCTTTGTCCCTATGCTTTTCAAAGTAATGCTCCACCACGGTCATCTGCATGGACATGAGAAGCTTCGAAAGTAGCCCTAAGTCTAACGCCTCCCGAATTTCTCCTTTGGCCTTACCTTTCTCAAGAAGGCCTACAAAAATGGCTTCCCCTTGTCCTGAAAACTGGTCTTTGATTCTTAGTATGGTGCCACTTTGGTCTCGCATCATCTTATTACCGATCTCCAAGTAATCTGGATTCTCCAAGGCAAACTGAATCCCCGTTCGGTAGAGCTCTCTCAGCGCTTCAAAAAAACCAAGTTCTTCAAACTTTCGAAGCTTAGGACTCATATAATCCATCTTTTTCTCCCCAATTCTTTGGAGAATATAAAAATACAGATCCTCTTTATCTTTAAAGTATTGATAATAGCTACCTTTGGAAATGCCGCTGCGTTGGACAATTCTATTAATGCTGGCTTGATCATAGGTTTCATCTCGAAACTCCACCACCGCTTCTTGGAAAATCCGTTCTCTTTTTTCCTCGGGCAAATTGAAATAGGTTGTTTTAGGCATTGGCCTCTCTCCTTCTAAGTTGTTTCTGAATGTGACCACGTAGTCATATGACTCTTTGGTCACATCATACACCTGTAGAACTTCCCTTGTCAAGGGATCCTTGGGAAGGCCTCTTAAATATTTCCAAAAACTATGGTTTTCTAAGGCAAAAAAGACTATAATACATCAGATAACAGTGGAAGATAGAGGAGATGTACGATGAAGAAAAAACTCGAAAGGTTCTTGTTTGGCTACAACCCAAACATCAAATATTATGCCTTAAACGGTATTCTATTCACCATGGTGACAGTGCTCTCCAAGGGCTATGCCATCAAATTTTTGGATCGGCTGGGGGGACAAGAAATCCACTACAGTCTCTTTAATGCCTTGCCTGGCTTTGTGGCCATCTTCACCACCATTCCGGGGATTTTACTCATCCAGCGGGGTCTCTCCAAACGAAAAACCCTGGGTCTATTTTTCTACATCTCCAGAATCATGCCACTTTTTTTGGCCTTGGTCCCTTTTCTACAAAAGGAACTCCAACCCCTGATGTTTGTGCTGTTTTATGGCCTCATGAACTTTCCAGAGTCCATCTCCGCCACCTCTTTGCAAGATTACACCGGAGATGTCTTCTCCCCCAGCCAGCGCGCCGATGCCTTGTCCACGAGAAACCAGCTGTCTCAGATTTCTCAGATCTCCGTGTCCATTTTGGTGGGCTTTGTCCTTTCCCTGTCCACGGTGAATGAAACGGTGATCCGCATGTATCAAGTATTCATCGTCCTCAGTTTTCTCATCGGGTTAAAAGAGATCCACTACATGAACAAGCTGACCCCCAAGGAAGAGCTTCCTGTAAGACATCCAAAGAACGCGCTGTCTTTGAAAGAAAGCCTCCAAGGGGTTTTTGCCCACAAGGAATTTGTCATCTTTCTCCTTTGCTCCTTACTCTTTCATTTTGGCTGGCAAATGGGGTGGCCTCTCTTCAACGTCTATCAAATCAAATATTTAGGGGCCAGTGAGCTTTGGCTCACCATCATCAATGTTCTTTCAAGCCTTTTCATGGTGTTGTCCTTCTCCCTATGGAATAAGATCATCAAGAAAATGGACTATAAGTTCGCCATTGCCATGGCCACCTTTGGCATGGGTCTCACGCCCATCCTCTACAAACTCTCCACTTCCCTGCCCATGTTGACCCTGATGCAACCCATCACAGGGTTTTTCACCGCAGGGACCACCGTGGCCATATTAGGCTCTCTCCTCTCCTCCGCCGATGACAAGTATCGCACCATGAGTGTGGCGGTCCATGCCACGGCCACCAGCATCACCTTAGCCATCGCCCCCATGGTCGGCAGTTACATCGTGGAAGCCCATGGCATCGGTGGTGCCCTCATGACCTCTTCCTTTGTACGCCTTCTGGGGAGCCTGGTCTTTTTCCATCGCTACCTGAAAAGCCGTAATAATAGAACCCCAAAGAAGAAATAATTCTTTTGAAAGAAGGGTCATCCTATGCTATTATGAGCCTATTAGACATAAAGGAGAATTCCATGAACAGCATCACCAACACATTTAAGAACAAAGGATTAAAATTGACGCCTCAGCGTATTGCTGTTTACGAGTACCTCTTGGGCACAAAGGCGCATCCATCGGCAGAGACCATCTACACAGCTCTTATTGAAAGGTTTCCCACCATGAGCCTGGCAACGGTCTATAAGTCCCTCAAAACCCTATGCCAGGTGAACCTGGTCCAAGAACTCAATCTTGGGGAAGGGAACTTTCGATACGATGCCCTCATGGAAGAACATGGGCACTTTCAATGCACTTGCTGTCATCAAGTCTTTGACCTCCTACATCTGCCAAAGAGAACCATCGAAGAGACCGCAAGCCTTGGAGAAGATTTTCTCATCTCTTCTAGCAAGCTGTACTTTTACGGGTTGTGCCGTGCCTGTCAAGAAGAGCCCCGTCAATAGAGACATGAAAAAGCGCCTCAACACGATCAACGTGTTGGGACGCTTTTTTCTTGTTGTGGCATGGGGTTTTTGTGTATGCCTCTATTATGCCGAAACAACCAGTTCTTATGCTTCTTCTGGCAAAAGTTCTCCAAAGACCAAATCAATCACCGATTGAAGATTTTCTTTAGAGGTGGAAGAATACATGATAAAGGGGTCTTCCTTCCCCATGGAGAGCGTTTCCCGAATGAGCTTTTCACTCTTTCTAATATCATTTCTCTTGAGCTTATCTAGCTTTGTGGCCACCACTACCACATCTTTCTCATAATATCTCAAGTAGTCCATCATGGCCACATCATCTGCAGTGGGCTTATGACGAGAATCCACAAGGAGGACAAATCGTCTTAGATTTGGGCTGGAGACGATATATTCCTCAATGATTTTGCCCCAGGCTGCTTTTTCCACCTTGCTGATTTTGGCATAGCCGTAGCCTGGCAGGTCCACCAGCATGGCGCCTTCATTGATCAAAAAGAAATTCACAAGTCTTGTTCTTCCTGGGGTATTGGAGACTTTGGCCAGTTTTCTTCTGTTGGTGATGGCATTGATGATGGTGGATTTGCCCACATTGGAGCGGCCCACAAAGGCCACTTCAGGATGGACGCTTTCTGGGTATTGATTGGTCTTCACCGCGGAGGTGATAAATTCTGCTGTTTTAATTTTAATCATTTATTTGTCCTCCAAGAGGGCTTTGGCTAAGACCTCATCCACTTTTTTCACGGGAATAAAGGTCAGCTTTGTCAAAATGGAGTCTGGTAATTTTTCTAGATCAAACTTATTTTTGTCTGGAATGATGATGGTATCAATCCCTGCCCTAGCTGCCGCCAAAGACTTCTCTTTGAGTCCGCCAATGGGGAGTACCCGTCCAGTCAAGGTAACTTCACCGGTCATGGCCACGTTATGTCTGGCCTTTTTCCCTGTGAGGGCAGAGACCAACGCCGTGGTCATGGTGATCCCCGCGGAGGGACCATCTTTGGGCACAGCGCCTTCAGGGACATGGATGTGGATGTCATTGTCTTTATAGAACTTCTTCTCCACCCCTAAGGTGTCCGCATGGGCACGGATATAGGAGTAAGCCGCTTTGGCCGACTCTTTCATCACATCGCCCAGTTGTCCTGTGAGCTCTAGTTTCCCAGTTCCTTCCATCACCGTCACTTCAATAGGGAGAATGTCTCCTCCAAACATGGTCCAGGCGAGGCCTGTGACCACGCCCACCCGGTCTTCCTTTTCCGCACGGTCATACATGTGCTTAGGGTGTCCCAGGAACTTCTCTACCATTTGGGTGTTGATCTGCACCGAGGTTTTCTTCTTCTCCAGCATGTAGGCTACGGATTTTCTGGTGATGGAGGCCAAGGTTCTTTCTAAGTTACGAACCCCGGATTCCACCGTGTAGCCTTCAATCATCAGCTTTAAGGCATTGTCGGAAATCTTCAGCGCTTCCTCGGTCAAGTTATGCTCTTTCAGCACCTTGGGAATCAAGTGCTTCCTGGCGATGTTTTGCTTTTCTTCATAGGTATAGCCATTGATCTCAATGACTTCCATACGATCTAATAAAGGCCGTGGAATGGTATCTAAAGTATTGGCTGTGGTGATGAACATGACCTTGGACAGGTCCATTTCCACTTCCAAGTAGTGGTCTCTAAAGGTGCCGTTTTGCTCCGCATCCAGCACTTCTAACAGCGCATCCGCTGGGTCTCCACGAAAATCATTGGCCATCTTGTCGATTTCATCCAATAAGAACAATGGGTTTTTACTGCCTGCTTGGCGCATGCCATAGACGATCCGCCCTGGAATACTGCCCACATAGGTTCTTCGATGACCACGAATCTCTGCTTCATCCCGCACGCCACCCAAGGACATACGCACAAAGTTCCGGTTGATGGCTCTGGCCACGGATCGAGCAATGGAGGTTTTTCCCACCCCTGGAGGTCCCACCAAACAAAGGATGGGTCCTTTCAATGTTTTGGCCGTGTTCTTCACCGCCAAATACTCTATGATCCGATCCTTCACATCCTTAAGCCCATGGTGATCTGCTTCTAACACTTCTCTGGCCTTTATGATGTTCACATTATCCTTGGTTTCTTTCTTCCAAGGAATGGTCACCATCCAGTCTAAATAGGTCTTGATGATGCCCCCTTCTTGAGAATAGCTGCCGCTGTTTCGTAAACGATCCAGCTCATAAAGGGCTTTTTCTTTGGCTTCTTTGGGCATCTTGGCTTTTTCAATCTTCTCTTTATAGGCCAAATACTCCTTGGTGTCTTCGTCATACTCGCCCAGCTCATCTTGAATGGCTTTGAGCTGTTCCCTTAGGTAGTATTCCTTTTGCACCTTGTCAATATTGCTTTTCACTTTGCTACCGATCTTCTTCTCAATCTTTGCAATCTCCAGCTCCTTGTTCACGATGACCAGAAGCTTTTCCAAACGCTCCATGACCTTTAAGGAAAGGAGAAGTCCTTGCTTGTCCTCGGGCTTCAGCATCAAATAGGACGCCACGGTATCGGCAAAGCGACCAGGCTCTTCAATGTCGTCTAAAGACATGAGCGCTTCTTGGGGCATATACCCGGTATGACGCACATAAGAAGATAGGCTCTCTTTGACACTTCTCACCAAAGCTTCCTCTTCCACGTTGTCTACATCCTTTTGCGGTTCTTCAATGATCTCAATGCTGGCGCGATAAAACGGCCCTTCTCTTAAGGTCATGAGCCTCCCTCTGGAGATGCCCTCCACCAGTACCCGAACAGTATTGCCCGGCAGCTTTAACAGCTGGCGGATGACGCAAAGGGTCCCAATGTCTAACAAGTCCTCTTTGCCAGGTTCTTCAATTTTGCTCTCCTTTTGAGGCACCAAGAAAATCTCTTGGTTTTTCATCATGGCCTCATCCAAAGAGGCGATGGATTTTTCTCGGCCCACATCAAAATGTAAGACCATATATGGAAATATGGTGATGCCCCTTAAGGGGATCATCGGAAGCGTTCTGCGCTTTCTTGCCATAAAAATACCTCCCTCTCGAAAATGGACAAACCTTTCGGTCTGTCCACTTCACTATGCTGTTTCTTCAGTTTCTTTTCTATAGATGATCTCTGGCGCCTTGGTATCAATGGTATCTCCATGGATGATGACCTTTTCGATGGTCTCATCGGAAGGCACCTCAAACATCACTTCTTTCATGATGTCTTCCAAAATAGCGCGTAAGCCTCTGGCCCCTGTATTGCGCTTAATGGCTTCCTTGGCAATGGACACCAAGGATGCCTCGGTGAATTCCAACGCCACATGGTCCATTTCAAAGAGCTTTTTGTACTGCTTCACTAAAGAGTTCTTTGGCTTTGTGAGAATCTCAATGAGGGCAGATTCATCTAAGGAGTTTAAGGTCACCACGATGGGTACGCGTCCCACAAACTCTGGAATCAAGCCAAACTTCAACAGGTCTCCTGGTAAGATGTCTTCCAAGAGCTTGCCCACATTCTTCTCGTGCTTGGATTGGATATCTGCGCCAAATCCAATGGAAGACTTTTGGGTTCTCTTCTCAATAATCTTATCAATGCCATCAAAAGCACCACCTACGATGAACAAAATGTTGGTGGTATTGATTTGCAAGAGTTCCTGATGGGGATGCTTTCGGCCTCCTTGAGGGGGCACTGATGCCACGGTCCCTTCTAAAATCTTCAGCAAAGCTTGCTGAACGCCTTCTCCAGATACATCACGGGTGATGGATGGATTTTCAGACTTTCTGGCAATCTTGTCAATTTCATCAATGTACACAATGCCTCTTTCTGCCTTTTCCACATCATAATCCGCATTCTGGATGAGCTTTAGTATGATATTTTCCACGTCTTCTCCCACGTAGCCTGCCTCCGTTAAGGTGGTGGCATCAGCAATGGCAAAGGGCACTTCTAAAAATCTCGCCAAGGTCTGGGCAAGTAAGGTCTTTCCTGAACCTGTGGGTCCTAATAAGAGAATGTTGGATTTGGACAATTCCACATCGCTCTTCTTTGGATAGTTGATTCTCTTATAGTGGTTATACACCGCCACCGCCATGGACTTCTTGGCGCCATCTTGACCAATGACATACTGGTCTAAATGCTCCTTGATTTCATGGGGTTTTGGCAGCTTTGTGAAATCCATCTCGGTCTTTTCACTAAGTTCCTCTTGGACAATTTCAGAGCAGAGCTCGATACACTCGTTACAGATGTATACGCCCGGTCCTGCGATGAGTCTTTTCACTTGGTCTTGACTCTTTCCACAGAATGAACATTTCAATTGGTTTTTATCATCAAATTTTGCCATACTATTTCACCTCTTTAACTTGAACACCTCTAGGCAAAGAACAGCCTTTGCTTACCCCCGAAAAACCTTTCGGGCTAGTGCCCTTTCCATGTCTTCTTTGGTTTCACAAAACGATCCGGGCATTTTTCTCCCACTAGATGGTTAACTTCTATTTTACCATCTCCATGGTAAAAGTACTATGCTTTGTTTGTCACGTGCTTTTCAAGAATGCTGTCGATGAGTCCATACTCGATGGCTGCATCTGCACTCATGAAGTTGTCTCTTTCCACATCTTTCTTGATGGTGTCAATGGGTTGCCCCGTTTTCTCTGCCATGATGGCATTCATCTTGTCTTTGATCTGCAGAATTCTTCTGGCATGAATCTCAATGTCTGTGGCCTGTCCTTGATAACCGCCCAGGGGCTGATGGATCATGATTTCACTGTTTGGCAGAGCAAATCTTTTGCCCTTGGTGCCCGCAGTAAGTAGAAACGCCCCCATGGAAGCTGCCATACCCACACAAATGGTGGCCACATCAGACTTGATGTAGTTCATGGTATCAAAAATTGCCATCCCACTGGTGATGGATCCTCCAGGACTGTTGATGTATAGATAAATGTCCTTATCTGGATCTTCACTCTCTAGAAACAAGAGCTGTGCCACCACTAGATTTGCGGTCACATCATTGATTTCACCGGAAAGCATAATGATTCTATCTTTTAAGAGTCTTGAGAAAATATCATAAGATCTTTCTCCTCTGTTTGTTTGTTCTACGACCATTGGTACTAAACTCATAGCATATCCTCCAATATTATATTTTTCTTTCTTTATTGTACCATATCAAGGACCCATTAAAAGGAACTTAAAATGGCACTAAATGAATTTGAAACAATTTAATTGTGTCTACTATTGTACACCAAAGACACGAAAAATCAACTCTTTCTTAAGAAAACCACTAAAAAGAATCATTGCCAGAGAACCTTGTCCCTGGCAATGCATCACTTTCATTTATGAACGCCTACAGGAGGCTTCTCCCCGAAGGATTTCAGAAGATTATCCTATGGATTCCCTTGGGAATTTATTCGTGGTCGTGTCCTTCATGGTCTTCTTGTCCATGATTATGGGCAGTGCTCTTTTCTTCTTCTGTGAGGGTTGCATGCTCTTTCAGAAGCTCAAAGACCTTAGCTGTGGTCACTTCCATTTCCAGTTCTTTCTTATTGTTCTTTAGAAGCATCTCTTTCAGGTCTGCCATTTGTCCACCGTACATGGCAACAATTTCATCTGCCTTGACGCTGAGCTCTTCTTCTGTGGCCACAATACCTTCTTTTTCCATGATGGCTTCAATGAGAAGATCGTTCTTTACCACGCTGGTGGCATTTTCTCTAAACATGTCCCGGATGGTGTCTTGGTTTTGTCCGGTCATCTGCAGGTACATCTCCATGGAAATGCCTTGCTGCTGAATTCTTTGTTCAAAATCCTTCACCATACGGTCAATGCTGTTTTCTATCATGGCATTGGGGATGTCAATTTCAGCCTTGTCTGCCAGTGCTTTAATAAGATTTCCTTGGAGCTCATTTTTGCTTCTGTCTTCTGCATTCTTTAGAAGCCCTTCCTTAATGGAGGCCTTCAGCTCTTCTAACGTTTCAAATTCAGATACTTCAGAGGCGAACTCATCATCCATCGCTGGGAATTCCTTCTTTTTGATGTCTAAGATTTCCACGTCAAATTCTGCCGCTTTACCAGCCACTTCTTCTGCTTGGTAATCTTCTGGGAAGGTCACTTCCACAACCTTCTTTTCTCCAACCTTTAACCCGACGAGTTGATCTTCAAAGTCTCCGATGAACATCTTGGCGCCGATGGTCAGCTCAAAGTTTTCACCCTTGCCACCTTCAAAAGGTGTGCCATCCACTTTTCCATCGAAGTTGATCACTGCAATGTCATCCATTTCTACAGCAGCGCCTTCTTCCTTGGATTCAATGCGGCCATTCTTTTCCATAAGGTGCTCTAGTTCGTGATCCACTTCATGGTCTGTGACCACGTACACTGGATGCACTGCTTCAAGACCCTTGTATTCTGGCAAATCAAATTCAGGATAAACTTCCACTTCAGCGGTGAAGATGAACTCTTCTCCTTCTTCCATTTGCTTGATGTCGATTTGTGGATAGTCAATGGGCTTAATGCCTGATTCTTCAATGGCCTGTGGGTAAGCTTCATTGAGCAAGAAATCTGTGGCATCATCAAATAGAACTTCTACCCCGTAGAATTGCTTCACGATGGCAAAGGGTGCCTTTCCTTTTCTAAACCCTTGGACATTGAGGTTCTTTACATTTTTCTTATAGGACTTCATAATGGCTTCCTTTAACTTGGCCGCCTCTACAGTGACTTCTAATTTTACCTTCTTGGCATCTAACTTTTCAACAGTTACATTCATGGTTGATATCCTCCTATACCCTCACGGGCTTGTTTTCAAACTTCTAATATTATAATTGATATGCGTCTCTATTTCAATGATTATGAGAGGATTCTTTCAAGAACCTCTTTGCTTTTCTTGAGATCTTCCACGGTGTCATAATTTTCTCGATAGACTTCAATGATGCCTGGCCCCTCATAGCCCAGGTCTTCCACTTGTCTCTTCAAGGTTTTGAAATCAAAATGTCCTTGACCTGGCAAAAGGCATGTGGACAAGTCATCATGATCATTCAAGTGGAGATTCATAAGATCCTCTCCATAGATGGCCAAGTAGTCTTTCGGACTTTTCCCCGCCTTCACCGCTTGCTTCACATCCAAAGTATACTTCAAAGGACCCTTCACCGCCTCTTTTAAGCGCTGTAAATACTGAAGATTTCCAGACAAACACCAGGACACATTTTCTTGGGCCAGGACCATGTCTCGAAGACCTGCTTCATAGACCATCTTTTCATAAATATACACCACATCTTGGAAGCTCATGGACGGATGGGGTTTCTTGATAAGTCCATGGAAGGTATACACCTTGGCTCCTAAAATGTGGCCAAAATCTAGAAAGTCTTTATAGATCTTAAAAAAGTCTTCTCGACGCCTCTCATAACCATCAAAAAGATAGGGTTCAAAGGCTGAGCTCACCGTATGGATGGACCGCACCTTGGTATTATGGTCATGGGCCACTTCTTTAAGCCTTGCCCCATAGTCTTTGGTAAACTCCTGAAAACTGTTGGCAAAAACCTCCAGGGTCTCAAAACCATGTTGTCCAAGGAGCGCCACTGCGTCCTCTGTGACCATCTCTGGATAAAAGATGGCCGTTGATATGCCAATGTCCATGAAATCCTCCTTTAAGCCCGTTGGCCATGGTCTCGGGAAAATGATACGGGACAAAGCGCCCTTTGTCCCGTCTATAGGCCCTAAGGCCGAATGATGGTATAGTCTGGAGTGAGGATGTACTGCTGTTCTCCAATCTCATACAAAATTCCCGCTTCCTCGCGGCCAAGAAGTCGAACTCCTGTGGCCACAATCTGGTAAAAGAAGCGATGAGATAGTGGATCTAGCTCAATGACATACATGGCTCTGCGCTGATCAAACCAAGGCAATTGAGACATGAACACCACGGTATCTTCGTCTAAGAACATGGGGGTCTCAGACCAGACAAAGTTCTCCCGAGTACTCAAAATGGATTCCTTAGGATATCTGCCCCCTCGATCATTTTCATAGACTTTATAGGTGATGTCCACAACGTTTCCGTCCACATCTAGCAAAAAGAGATCTTGGCTTTCAGGCTCTAAGACAATGGCTTGCTTTTTAGAAGGGGATACATCCCACTCCATATTCAGCTCTTCCAAGGAATTGAACGTGCGCTCTCCATCTTCTAAGGACAGCTCCACCACAAAGCTCACGCCCACAGGGAGGTCATAGCCTTGGGCAACGGAGGTCTCTTCAGGTTCTTCAGGCTCTTCAGGTTCCTCTGGGGCTTCATCTATGGGGTCTGGAATCTCCTCTAAGAGCTCTTCCTTTTGCGCACGCTCTGCTTCAATGTCTTGCTTTACCTTCTCAATAACTTCTAAAAGTGGCGCTCTGAAAAAGAGGACCAAAAAACTCATGAGGAGCACGAAAAAGAATGCTCTTTTCAACGCTCTTTTTCTGCGCTGTTTTTTTTCATACTTGCTGCTAAAAATACTTGTCTTGGCCATCCTCTTCAACGCTCCTTATTTCTTGATCAGTATGCCTCCTGAGTTGCAACCGCAACCGTTCTTACCCTCTTGTCCCCGATCTTTACAACAGGGCTTCTTTTCCACCATATAGTTTTCTGTATAGTCTTCGTAATCGGTACCTTCTTTTAAGTAGTCTTCCATCATAAGACAAATACCTCCGTTCCTTCCAGAGCCCTTTGTACCAAGGCTTCACTGTCCAAGGCTTCTTCATGCTGCACAATATACTTGAGTTTTGGCTTGGTCACCGGATGCTTGGGCACAAAAATGGTGCAGCAATCCTCATAGGGTAGAATAGACGTTTCGTAGGTGCCAATCTTTTCAGAGATGTCCATGATGTCCGTCTTATCCATGGCCACCAATGGTCTGAACACAGGTCGGTCTCCAGCATCGTCTGATACCACCAAAGCTTCCATGGTTTGAGAAGCCACCTGACCGATGCTCTCTCCTGTGGTGACACTTTGAATCCCTAGTTTTTCTGCCAAGGCACAAGCACATTTCATCATGAAGCGTCTCATGATGATGGTCAATTCATTTTCTGGACATTTATCCATGATCTCCATTTGAATCTCCGTAAAAGGCATCACATGAAGATGGATCTTCCCTGTATACTCGGCCAAGATCCTCGCCAGTTCCTTCACCTTATCCTTGGCTCTTTCCGAGGTATAAGGATGGCTGTGATAATATACTCCATGGACTTCAATGCCTCTTTTGGCCATGAGAAATCCAGCCACAGGAGAGTCAATGCCGCCAGAGAGCATGAGCATGGTGGACCCATTGATGCCGTAAGGCATGCCCCCCATGGCCTTCTCTTTAGCCACATAGATATACGCCTCTTCCCGAATTTCAATCTCTAAGGGAAACTCTGGATGCCTGATGTCCACGGTGAGCCCTTCTGTATTTTTAAGAATATGCGCCCCAATGAGTCCTGAAAACTCCATGGAGTTCATGGGGAATTTCTTGTCGGCTCTTTTGGTGATGACCTTAAAGGTGGTCCCAGGTGCTTTGGTTTTCATCACGTCTAGGGCTACATCTTTGATCAGCGCCTCCTCACGAGGGGTTTTGATCACCGTACATACCTCATAGACCCCGAAAACCTTCTTCACTTTCTCTTTGATCCCAGAAAGGTTTTCCCCTTCAATGAACCATCGGTTTTGGTCTGTTTTAAAAGTATACACTTCTTCCTTTAAAACATTCTTGATATTTTCTTTTAATTTCTTCTCGAATCTTCCTCGGTTCTGGCCCTTTAGAAAAATTTCAGAAGCATATTTGATTAAGAGTAACTCCACTTTATTTCCTCCTTAAGAATCGTACCGTTTCTTTGATGGCTTCTGCGGCATAAAGGACCTCTTCCTTGGTGGTCTCTTCTTCAAAGCTCAGCCGAATACTTCCTTTGATGTCTTTGTCCTGTAGACCCAATGCCTTTAATACATGAGAGTCTTTGGTATCTTTGGCTGTGCATGCAGACCCCGTGGATACATAAACCCCTCGTTCACTCAAGGCATGTAAAAACACTTCGCCCCGCATGCCTTGGATGGACAAACTGAGAATATAGGCACTGCTATACTCCTCCAGGGAATTCACCCGAAGGCCCTCTATGGAGGACAAAGCTTCTACCATGAGCCTTTTTAGCCCCGCCACCTTTTCATAATCCTTGGCCATGGTTTCTTTTGATTTCAGCACCTTGGCAAAACCCAAGATCCCTGGCACATTGACGGTACCTGCCCGAAAGCCCATCTCTTGTTCACCACCCAAAATCAGGGGCAGAGGGCTGAGCCCTTTCTTCATATAGAGTGCCCCCACCCCTTTGGGTCCATGGACCTTGTGGGCCGATAGGGTAAGATAATCCACATCCATGTCTTTCACATCCACAGGGATCTTTTGAAAACCTTGGACAGCATCCACATGAAACTTGGCTTTCGAAGAGTGCTTTCGAATGATGGCAGAAAGGACCTTCGGGTCATTGATGGCGCCGGTTTCATTGTTCACCATCATGATGGACACCAAAGAAGTATTCTTTTGAAGCTTTTCTTGAAGCGCCAAAAGATCTACCTGTCCCTTTTCATTCACGGAGAGATAATCCACCTTTACCCCTTGCGCCTCAGCCAAAGCCATGACCTTCAGCACACTGGGATGTTCGATCTTGGAAGTGATAAAATGGGCCCCTTCTTTTATATACGAGCGAAGAATCTGGTTGTTTCCTTCCGAAGCGCCAGAAGTGAAAATCACTTCCGTGGCTTTGGCCCCAATGGCTGCCGCCACGGCTTTTCTCGCCTCTTCTAAAAGATCTTCTGAGCGCCTTCCCAAGAGATGAATGGAGCTGGGATTGCCATAGATCTCTTTCAAGGCAGACGCCATGGCCTTCAACGCTTCTTCTCTCATTTTAGTGGTGGCTGCATTGTCTAAATATACTTCCATATCCATCCCCTACCATTTATTTCCTGATATACTTTATCATAACCTGGCGGAAACCTCAAGGCGAAGAAGTCGTTCATAGAGTCTGGAGACAAAGGGAATCAGTTCCTCAAGTACTTCCACATAGCCCTGTACCATGGTATCTCCTCCACCTCCTCGAAACCTAAAGTCCATTTTCAGGTCCTGAAGAAGGGCTTTGGCACTGGCTTGTTGCCCCGTGAAGAGGAACAGACGGCCATCTTCTCGATAGTAGGCGCCAATTTTTCCTACCTTCATCATTTCTTGACCCAACACTTGAATAAAGTCATCTTCAAAGGCTACTTTCACCACTTGAATGGTCTCTTTACAGTGTTCCACCAAGGTCTTTGCATAGGAGGCGGACAAGGCTTCTTTCTCTTTATGCAAGGTTTCTTTGTCTTCTTTCAGCTGACGAACTCGAAACGGCATCTCATCCACATTTACCAGAAGCTCCTTCTTCAGGAGGCTTATGGTGTCTTCCATCTCTCTTAAGTAGCGAAGGGCACGGTGACCTGCCACATAATAAAGGCGACTCCCCCCTTTGTACTTTTCCACCTGCATGATTTTAAAGAGCTGAAGGTCCTTTAAGGAGTTCACATGGGTGCCGCCGCAACCACAATAATCTACATCCCCCACTTGAACGATGCGAATATCCTTCTCCACAGAAAGACTTTTTCTCAGGGGCAACGCTTTTGCCCCTCGGGGATCTTTATGATAGATGGAGACTTTTAAGTCTTCCCCAATGTATCCATTCACCATGTCTTCTGCTTGCCTTGCCACGTCCAGGGATACTTCTTCTGCTGTATCAATGGTGGCATGGACTTTACCCAAATGGAAACTCACGGTGTCCACAGAAAACTCGTCTTTCAGCACCGCCGTGAGCACATGCTGGGCTGTGTGTTGCACACTATGATCTTCTCTGGTCTTTCTAGACACTTCGCAGGTCACGGGCATGTGGATGGTGAGCCCAGAAAAAGCATCCAGTTGATGGTACACTTCTCCCTCTTCCAGAAATACATGGTGTACAGGTTTGCCATTGATGGTCCCTTCATCTGCCGGTTGGCCACCCCCCTCTGGATAAAAGTAGGTTTCCTCTAAAGAGAGGAGGACTTTTCCTTCCTTCTCGATGACACTTTTGATCCGTGTTGAAAAGCTTAGCTTTTTCTGGTCTTTTTGATATCCTAACATGATTTCTCAACCTCCCACAGGCTTATTATCTCCATTGTACCAAAAAAGTCCCCCGGACATTTGAAAAATCTATGAATTGCCTTGGATTCAATGACCAAGAAAAATACCAGAAAATCTTCATCGAGTTTTAATGAGTCCACGGTATAATGACCTCAGATGAAAAAACTCCATGATTTCATGGAGAAGAAAGAAGGGTTTTGCCATGCAAAAAAAATTATATAAAGATCCAAACCGAAAAATGATTTCAGGAGTCCTGGCTGGATTTTCAGATTACCTGGGCATCGATGTAACGCTTCTTCGCATTGCCTACGTTCTCCTATCCATCACAACGGATGCCTTCCCTGGGCTGATCCTCTACATTGTCCTGGCCATCCTCATGCCAGAAAAGAGGACAGAAGAGCCCCGTTATAGCACCTATGAAAAAGAATCTAGTAAAAAAGAATCCCAAAGCTATCAGGATGTTTCCTACAAGGAAAACCCTGAACCTGAAGAGGTCTATGGGCAGTACAAGAAGTCTGGAGGCGCTTATACCCCCGAAGATCGAGACCGATAAGAACATACAGCGAAAAGAGCCCAAGGGACAAAAAAGAGTGCATCACTTTTTTGTCCCTTGGGCTTTTCATCTCATGCTCGTTGTAAAACTTCCACCAATATAAGTACTCGCTTAATATATTTTTCACAGTCTCTTAAGATTCTTCTAGTATACTAAAGAAAACTCGTCTCCATAGACGATTAGGAGGTCTCTTATGGATGAATTAAAAAAACTACTCCTCACTGCCGTTGGTGCCGCTGCCATCAGTATGGAAAAAGTGGAGGATGCCCTTAAAGAGCTCATGGAAAAAGGTAGCCTCACTGTAAAAGAAGGGAAAGAGCTCCAAGAAGAGCTCCGTCGCAGAAGAAAAGATGCACAAGCCTCTCTTGTGGAGAAAGAAGACCTTCTCCATATGATGAATGAACTGTCCTTTGCTGACAAAAGAGAAGTGGATGACTTGAAAGAGCGCATCGCAAGCTTAGAAGCCAAGCTGAAAGATTGACGACGTAGCCCCCTACACAAAGGAAGAAGAAAGGTGGTGGTGATCCTTGGGCGTAAAGAGTGGAACCTACAGCAAAAAAAGATTTCGTGAGATTGTACGGGTCTTGGCCACCTATGGATTTGGCCATATGATTCATGCAAAGCTGAGCACGGAAAAATTGAAAAAAGATCCCGAAAATTTACGACTGGTTTTTGAAGCGTTGGGTCCTACCTTCATGAAAATCGGGCAAATTCTCTCCACAAGGCCAGATATTTTACCTCAAGAATACATCACAGAGCTGTCCAAGCTCCAAGACCATGCACC
>DOKV01000112.1 GCA_003510765.1 Clostridiaceae bacterium
GTGCGTAAGAGCTTCTCAGACATTGGTAAAACTGTGTTAGACTATCTAGGTGTGGAGAATGAGCTCCATGGAGAAAGCTTCCTACAAGAAATTCAAGCATAAACAAAAGAGGTGTGATAGAAGTTATGGAAATGAAAAGAATTGATCAAATTGTTGAGTATTTAAAAAGCCAAGTGTCTTTTGTGCCAGATGTCCTAGTCATTCTGGGTTCAGGTCTGGGGTCCATGGCAGAACATGTGGAAAATAAAATCATTGTGAAGTACGAAGATATTCCTGAGTTTTTGGTATCCACAGTAGAAGGCCATGCAGGGCAATTTGTTTTTGGTGATTACAAAGGGAAAAAAGTAGCCATGATGCAAGGGCGATTCCATTACTACGAAGGCTATAGCATGAAAGAAGTGACGCTGCCTGTTTTTGTGTTAAATAGATTAGGGGTTCAAAATATGATTGTCACCAATGCTTGTGGAGGGGTCAATGAATCCTTGTTGCCTGGTGACTTGATGCTCATTGAAGACCACTTAAATTTCACGGGGAACAATCCACTCATGGGGAAGAACTTAGATAGTTTTGGGGCACGATTCCCAGATATGTCTAAAGTTTATAACAGAGACCTCATGGGGCTTGCGGAGCGGGTCGGTAAGGAAGAAGGCATTCCTTTGAAGAGAGGTGTCTATGCCATGTATACAGGACCCAGCTATGAAACTCCAGCAGAGATTAGGGCCTATAGAACCTTGGGGGCAGATGCCATTGGCATGTCCACAGTGCCTGAAGCCATCGTAGCTAACTATGCAGGCATGAAGGTTCTTGGGGTGAGCTGTATTACCAATATGGCTGCCGGGATCTTAGACCAACCCCTAAACCACGAAGAAGTCATCGAAGTATCGACAAGGGTTCGTGAAAGCTTCACAACGCTGATTTCAAGAGTTATAGAGGAGATGGAATAAGATTATGCATATGGTAGATTTGATCGACAAGAAAAAAAAGGGGAAGAAACTCTCGCAAGAAGAGATTTATTACTTTGTCAATGGATATACGGAAGGAAGAATTCCGGACTACCAGGTTTCTGCCCTGCTCATGGCCATATATTTTAAAGGTATGGATGAAGAAGAAACCAGAATTCTTACCATGGCCATGGTAGAGTCTGGAGATCAGATTGATTTATCCCCCATAAAAGGAATCAAAGTGGATAAGCATTCCACTGGCGGTGTAGGAGATAAAGTCAGCCTCATCGTGATTCCATTGGTAGCTTCCTTAGGTATTCCTGTGGCCAAAATGAGTGGCCGAGGATTGGGGCATACCGGTGGGACCATTGATAAGCTAGAAAGCATAGAAGGCTTTGACATTGGATTGTCCATGGAAAAGTTCATGGATAATGTAAATACCTATAAAATGGCCATCGTTGGCCAAACAGGGGATCTGACTCCAGCAGATAAAAAACTTTATGCGCTAAGAGATGTGACAGCCACGGTGGATAGTGTGCCCCTCATCGCCAGCTCCATCATGAGCAAGAAAATTGCCTCGGGTTCAGATGCCATCGTCCTAGACGTGAAGGTTGGCAATGGTGCGTTCATGAAAACCTTGGAGGATGCAAGGGTTCTAGCAAAGGCCATGGTCTCCATCGGCAAAGGTCTGGGACGAGAAACCGTTGCAGTGCTTACCAACATGAATGAACCCTTGGGGAAAGAAGTGGGCAATGCCAATGAAGTGCGAGAAGCCATCCAAGCACTCAAAGGAGAAGGATCCAAGGATCTTCTTTCTGTGAGTGTCACCATTGCTGGCCATATGGCTGTGGTGGGGAAAGCCTTCCAAGATTTAGAGGAAGCCAAAGCAGCCATTATAGAAAACATTGATAATGGCAAAGCCTTGGCACTATTAAAAGTGCTGGTGAAGATTCAAGGGGGCAATGAAGAACAAATTGCGCGTCCTGAGCTCCTTCCAGTTGCAAGGATTAACGTCCCTGTCATCGCCAAAGAAGAAGGCTTTGTCCATGAAATTAAAGCAGAGGAAATTGGTACTTCAGCCATGCTTTTAGGAGCGGGGAGAGAGACCAAGGAAGACCTCATTGATTATGCTGCGGGTATTACCCTGCATAAGAAAGTGGGCGAGTACGTGAACATTGGCGACGTTCTTTGCACACTAATGACCAATAAAGAAAATTACAAGGATGCTTATGAAAAGGCTTTAGAAGCCTACGAATTATCAGAAGAAAAGCCAGAGGAAATTCCTTTTATTCTAGATGTAATTACAGAGTAATCCTTGGCAAGAAGTTAGAAGGCCTAAAGTGGGCCTTCTGTTTCTTTTCCAAGTGTTTTTCTGTATAATGGAAAAAGAGTAAAAATCAGGGGGCGAGGATTCATGGAACCATTAGAACTACACATCAGTAATTTTCAAGGACCCTTTGACCTCCTTCTTCATTTGTTAAAGATCAATAAAATGAAGATCCAAGAGTTGAGAATTTCAGAGATCACCAACCAGTATTTGGTCTATCTTCAGAGTATGAAGGAAATGGATTTAGACATCGCCTCAGAGTTTCTCCTCATGGCCTCCACACTTTTGGAGATCAAAAGCAGAGAGATGCTACCTAAGCATGTGGAAGAAGTGGATGAAGAGGAGCTTAAGGAAAAACTGGTGCTGAGAATTGAAGAATATGAAGCTTTTAAACTTCTTTCTGAAAGTTTGGGTCAGCGCTTCTCGGAAGATTTACTCATCTTCACGAAAAGAGCGGAAACCATTGTGCAGGATGAAGTGCCTTTGGAAGAGCTGTTAAAAGGGGTGACCATTGACCATTTATACTTGACTTATAAAAGTTTGATGAATCGTCAAAAAGAAAAAGTCAACCGAAATGTTCTTCGGACGAGAACTTTAGAGCGTGAAGAGTACAAAATTGAGGACAAGATGGAGGAGCTGGAACGGATCTTGATACAAAATGGTCGCGTGAATTTCTCCTCGTTGCTATTTCAGACCAAATCAAAGTCTGAGTGTATTGTTTTCTTTTTAGCCATTTTAGAGCTTTCCAGAAATCATAGAATACGTGTGCTTCAAGCAGAAGTATTTTCAGAAATCATCATAGAAAGAGGAGCGGACCATGGAAGAGAATCTGTTTAGTGCGGCGGGAGTGGCAGACCCTATGAACCTAGAAGAATATATGAGTATAGTAGAGAGTCTTTTATTTGCAGCAGGGGATGCAGTGAAAAGAAAAGATCTGCAACAGATTTTGAAGCTCACAGAAGAGGA